>NZ_JBNPJT010000100.1:0-232 GCF_050312595.1 Pseudomonas sp. UM16
ATGGCGTCCCCTAGGGGACTCGAACCCCTGTTACCGCCGTGAAAGGGCGGTGTCCTAGGCCACTAGACGAAGGGGACGAACCTTCTTACCTTAACAACCCGGTTGCTGTAACCTGGCTGACTTCGCAGTCAGTGTAGCTGACTGCGAATCGGAATTTGGTGGAGCTAAGCGGGATCGAACCGCTGACCTCCTGCATGCCATGCAGGCGCTCTCCCAGCTGAGCTATAGCCCC
>NZ_JBNPJT010000101.1:0-230 GCF_050312595.1 Pseudomonas sp. UM16
TTGACGTTGATCTTCAAGGTCGCGGTGCTGCTGTCGCCGTCGGCATCCTTGAGGGTGTAGGTGAAGGTTTCGACGCCAGTGCCGGTGCGGTTGATGAAGTCCGGGTCGGCGGTGTTCAGGGTGTAGGTGTAGGAGCCGTCAGCTGCCAGTACCAGCTTGCCGTAGGTGCCCTCGATGGACTGCGGTGTGATCGGTCCACTGGCGATGCGGTCGGCGCCTTGGGTGTCGTT
>NZ_JBNPJT010000102.1:0-230 GCF_050312595.1 Pseudomonas sp. UM16
TGGCATTGGCGGCGTAAGCGGCATTGGCCCCCATGCTGCGCCATTCATCCGCAGAAAAATGACCGTCGTTCTGCGCCTTCTTGGCGCTGCTCCAGACGTTCCACACGTTCAAACCAACCAGCAAGGCCGGCAGGACATTGCCCAGGTTCTGCCCCATCCAGGCTTTGGTGCGTATCAGGTAATCTTGGGTACCGGCCACTTTCAGTTGCGCCAACACCTCAGACTGCCCC
>NZ_JBNPJT010000103.1:0-224 GCF_050312595.1 Pseudomonas sp. UM16
CCAAGGCTGTCGTAGCGATACTCGCCCGTGCTCTGCAGCTTGCCCTCGACCAGCGTTTGCGCCCGGACCAGGCGGTTCTCGCAGTCATAGTTGAAGCTCTGCAGCTTGCTGTGCCCCGAGCGCTTTTCGATCAGATTGCCCCAGGCGTCGTAGCTGTATTCCTGATCACGCCACTGCCTGATGCGGTTGTCTTTGACCTTGTCGAACTGGCTGGTGTTGAAGTT
>NZ_JBNPJT010000104.1:0-223 GCF_050312595.1 Pseudomonas sp. UM16
ATTGAGAGATACGTCAAACCCACCCCGCCTGGGCCTATCAACGCGCCGAGCAAGAATGACGGATCAATGGTTGCCATGAAAACAAAGAAAACCGCCGTTACCCCCGCAAGCCATTTCAAGAATTTCAGAGCCCACTCCGGGAAGAATTTAAACACTGAAGCGCCCACTAATTAGTTTAATCTGGAACATCCAGCTTTAAGAGTTTGGTATTTTTATTGGCCAG
>NZ_JBNPJT010000105.1:0-221 GCF_050312595.1 Pseudomonas sp. UM16
TCATTTTTAAATACTGTGTTGGCCCGATCGGCTTCATTCGTTGTCCATTCCAAGGCCAGCCGAAACATGTATCCACGGCGATCTCTTCGCTGCCATACGCCAGCCGGGTATTTAACCTCCAATTCAAGGACCGGACTGGCCGCAGGGCTATCTACCCAAACTTGCCAAAGTCGGTGTTGCTCTTGCGAGGGGTAGGTGAAGTCCGCTGGACTGAGTTTATT
>NZ_JBNPJT010000106.1:0-218 GCF_050312595.1 Pseudomonas sp. UM16
GTGCAGCTGGCGACCTGTTCGTCGAGCAGGAACATCTGCAGCATCGACGGCACAAAATGCACGGTGGTGACCTGGTGGGCGTGGATCAGCTCGACCAGGCGCCGCGGGTCGCGGTGATCGCCAGGAGCGGCCATGGCCAGGCGCGCGCCGGTCATCAGCGGCCAGAAGAACTCCCAGACCGAGACGTCGAAGCTGAACGGGGTGTTCTGCACCACCGT
>NZ_JBNPJT010000107.1:0-218 GCF_050312595.1 Pseudomonas sp. UM16
TGCACTCAGGAGGATTCGAACCTCCGACCGCTCGGTTCGTAGCCGAGTACTCTATCCAGCTGAGCTATGAGTGCAGGTTTGGCGCTTGATGGACCAGGTCACCTCTGGTTGAAGCTGAAGCAACTTTCAAGATGAAAACTGCTTCGTCGTATGGTGCACTCAGGAGGATTCGAACCTCCGACCGCTCGGTTCGTAGCCGAGTACTCTATCCAGCTGAG
>NZ_JBNPJT010000108.1:0-218 GCF_050312595.1 Pseudomonas sp. UM16
TGCACTCAGGAGGATTCGAACCTCCGACCGCTCGGTTCGTAGCCGAGTACTCTATCCAGCTGAGCTATGAGTGCAGGGTTGGCGCTTGATGGACCAGATCACCTCTGGTTGAAGCTGAAGCAACTTTCAATATGAAAACTACTTCGTCGTATGGTGCACTCAGGAGGATTCGAACCTCCGACCGCTCGGTTCGTAGCCGAGTACTCTATCCAGCTGAG
>NZ_JBNPJT010000109.1:0-217 GCF_050312595.1 Pseudomonas sp. UM16
CCAATCGAGAAGTCGTTGATTTGAAGTACAGCGTCATCCTAGAGGGGGATGACTTTGTAACTAATTGGAGTCTAAATGTTTTTTGCAAGCGAAAGCAAAAAGAAAAAGTGGCGGAACTTATCAGGCCTTTTTTGTCCCCAGGTGTGCCTTTTATTAAGGCGAAAGTTAACGTGCCGCTCAGTACAGATTAATGGTTGAGCGTTGGTGGCAATTGGCC
>NZ_JBNPJT010000010.1:0-230622 GCF_050312595.1 Pseudomonas sp. UM16
ATACTTGAGGCGAACAAATCGACGGGGGAACAGCCGATGGAGTTGTTTATCGTCGATGAGCACACGGAGCATTATTTGACTTTGCTAGCAGGCGGTGACTTTGATCGCGGACTCCTGACAGGAGTATTAGGCGGAATGGGTGGATGCGCATCGGTGGGGGTTACCTTAATGCTGGCGATGCAAGGTATTTTCGACCCCTTCATGCTTACTTTGGGTATTTTTTTGTTTCTAGTGCCATTCCTATGGGAAACCCTACGCCCCCTACCTCTCCCCATCCTGTTCAACCGCCGAACCCGCGAAGTGTACTTTGATCACGACGGCGAATTATTTCATACTCCGTGGGATGGTATTTCCGCTATAGCCAATGAATTTCAGATAGTTGGCACTCAAATAGGTAGCATTCAAAATACTTCACTGGAAATCCGGGTGTGGAAATTCGAAGAGCCGGAGACAGCACTGATGATCAGCCTTGGGGCGCCGTTCGGAAAATCACTGGCGCTGCAAAAAGGCTTTTGGGAATACATCCGCGCCTATATGAATAACGGACCTTACTTCGACGAACACGGCAATCACAGTGAATCTGATGCGTTTGTAAAAAGCCAGTTAGCCGTGCGATTCAAAATGAGCGACAGCTTCAAACACACCCTAGCTCGGATAAAGCAGGCAAAAAAGGAGGCAGGTGGACGGAATTACTTAGGTGCCGATGATGTGGCAATGCTCATAATCGAGCCGATGCTATACCCCCAGGATCGAATTAAGGAATTCACCTACAGCATTGCAAAACGCCGCTCTCGTAATCGCTGGCCGAGCCTTGTGACTGAGCGTTTGAAAGCCAATGGCCCCACCACGCGTCTTGTTGATCTTGAATGAATTGGATATGAGCACGCCAGAGCAATCCCAATACATCCCCTCACCCACGGTAATACTTGAGGCGCAGAAATCGACAGGGGAACAGCCGATGGAGTTATTTATCGTCGATGAGCACACTGAGCATTATTTGGCTTTACAAGCAGGCGGTGACTTTGATCGAGGATTACTGACAGGCGTGTTAGGTGGAATGGGTGGCTGCGCAATGATCGGGCTTGGCCTTATAGGGGCATTACAAGGAAAGTTCGACATCACCTATATGACGTTTTCTATAGGCATACCTTTATTACTGGTGCCATTCCTATGGGAAACCCTACGTCCCCTACCTCTCCCCATTCTTTTCAACCGCCGCACCCGTGAAGTGTATTTCGATCACAATGGCGAACTATTCCACTCCCCTTGGGATGGAATTTCCGCGATGGCCAATGAGTTCCAGCTGGTGGGCACCCAGATCGGTGCCATGCAAAGTGCTTTGCTTGAAGTTCGAGTGCGGAAGTTTAAACAGCCGGATACGGCGTTAATGATCAGCCTCCGTGCGCCCTTTGGAAAGTCACTGGCGATGCAAAAAGGCTTTTGGGAATACATACGCGCCTATATGAATAACGGACCTTACTTCGACGAACACGGCAATCACAGTGAATCTGATGCGTTCGTAAAAAGCCAGTTAGCCGTGCGATTCAAAATGAGCGACAGCTTCAAACACACCCTGGCGCGGATAAAGCAAGCGAAGAAGGAGGCAGGTGGACGGAATTACTTAGGTGCCGATGATGTGGCAATGCTCATAATCGAGCCGATGCTCTACCCCCAGGATCGAATTAAGGAGTTCACCTACAGCATTGCAAAACGCCGCTCCCGCAACCGCTGGCCGAGCCTTGTGACTGAGCGTTTGAAAGCCAATGGCCCCACCACGCGCCTTGTTGATCTTGAATGAAATGGATATGAGCACGCCAGAACAATCCCAATACAGCCCCTCACCCACAGTAATACTTGAGGCGGACAAATCGACGGGAGAACAGCCAATGGAGTTGTTTATCGTCGATGAGCACACCGAAAACTATTTGGCTTTGCAAGCTGGCGGTGACTTTGATCGAGGATTGTTGACAGGTGTACTGGCAGGAATAGGTGGGATAGGAGGAATAGGGCTGGGGCTTTTCAGTTTTTTGAAAAGCGGTGATTTTAAAGGGCTAAATATAATGCTCGCTATATGCACCCCTTTGTGCATGGTTCCCTTTCTATGGGAAACCCTACGACCCCTACCTCTCCCCATCCTGTTCAACCGACGAACCCGCGAAGTGTATTTCTATCACGACGGCGAGTTATTTCACACCCCGTGGGATGGTATTTTTACCATAGCCAATGAGTTTCAGATAGTTGGAGCTCAAATCGGAAGCATTCAAAACGCATCACTGGAAATCAGGGTGTGGAAATTTGAAGAACCGGAGACAGCGTTGATGATCAACCTTGGGGCGCCCTTCGGAAAGTCACTGGCGCTGCAAAAAGGATTTTGGGAATACATCCGCTCCTATATGAACAACGGCCCTTATTTCGATGAACACGGCAATCATAGCGATTCGGATGCGTTCGTAAAAAGCCAGCTGACCGTACGATTCAAAATGAGCGACAGCTTTAAAAACACTCTGGCGAAAATAAAGCAGGCGAAACAGGACGCAGGCGGCAGAAACTACTTAAGTGGCAATGATTTTTTAAAGTTGATAATAGAGCCTATCTTTTACCCCTTGGCAAAAATAAAGGAACTCACTTACAGCATCGCAAAAAGCCGCACCCGTAACCTTTGGCCGAGCCTTGTGACTGAGCGTTTGAAAGCCAATGGTCCCACCACGCGTCTTGTTGATCTGGAATGTGAGAAAGGAGCATAAGCTGAATGCAAGACAGTGATAGGGAAAACTCAAATCCGATATCCGAAGTTCAGGCTCCACCTGACTATCACCGATGCCTGCCCGTCGAGCTGCACAGCCTAGCGGATGCCTTCATCCATTATCTGCATGAGCTTCCCAATAGCTCACCAGCCAAGTGCCCGGAGTGCGGTCATCCACACTTCCGGCTGGATACCCGGCCAAACCTGCGCCTGCCCTTCTACCGCTGCATAGCGTGCAATAAAGGCTTCAACTGCCTAACGAAGCACCCGTTCTCGAACTATGGCCTGATGCACTTATGGTCGCTCTATGGCCATTACTTGTTAGCGGGTTGGCCTATGCTCGCCACTGCCAAAGCGATGGCTATTTCCCCCAGTACCACAACACGCTGGATCAAGCCTTGCCGGGCGGTGATGGCCAAAGAGTTTCCGGCGCTGTATCACTGGTGGTCTGCGCGACAAGATCGCACCAACCTGGAACCACCCGCGCATATTGCTGCTCAAGCCCAGGCGTTCATGGGTAAGTTAGAGCACTTGCTGACCACTCGGCAGGCCGTCTGCCCGAAGTGTGGCTCGCCTGATATGCAGCGAATTGATCAGCGACGCCCTAACTTCCGCTGTCCTGGCTGTTGGACCACGGTGAGCTTAATTAAAGGCACGTTGCTGTGCCGATTGGGCTATCCAGAACACTGGCTGGGCTTTGCACAAGGGCTGATCAATGGCGAGAGCATTGTCGATTTGCAGCGACGCACTGGACTTTGCGGAATCGCCTGTAAGCGCTGGCAGGTGCGCTTCATGCAGATGATTAAGCTGCAGGGGCACACTGAGCTTGCTCGATGGATTACCTGGCTACGCAGTCGCCGGGTAAAAGAGGTGAGTGACTTTGTGCGTAACGGTGGCCAGCTGGAGGCTGTCACCGGATCTCGTTATTCCGCTGGATCAAAACGGGTTTTTAACACTCCACCCAATCGCCAGCGCAAGTGAAACGCCGTTTCTTGAAGCCTTCAACGCACACGTAAAGCCATATTACTGCAGCCAAGCCCACCCCCACTGAGTGTAGGAGCGGGCTTGTTCCGCGAAGGGTTGCCTTACTTCTGCGCCTTACCTACCCCATCAGCCCGGAACATCTGGCGGATACCGCGCACGGCCTGGCGGATGCGGTCCTGGTTCTCGATCAGGGCAAAACGCACATGGTCGTCACCGTAGTCGCCGAAACCGATCCCCGGCGACACACAGACCTTGGCCTCGGCCAGCAGCTTCTTGGCGAACTCCAGCGAACCCAGGTGCGCGTATTCTTCGGGTATTTTCGCCCAGACGTACATCGACGCCTTGGGGTTCTCGACCATCCAGCCCAGCTCGTGCAAGCCTTTTACCAGCACGTTGCGGCGCTGGCGGTATTGCTCGGCGATATCGCGCACACATTGCTGATCGCCTTCCAAGGCAGCAATAGCGGCTACTTGCAGCGGGGTGAAGGTGCCGTAGTCGTGATAGCTCTTGATCCGCGCCAGGGCGCTGACCAGCTCTGGGTTGCCGACCATAAAACCAATACGCCAGCCAGCCATGTTGTAACTCTTGGACAGGGTGAAGAACTCCACCGCGATGTCTTTGGCACCTGGCACCTGCATGATCGAAGGCGCCTTCCAACCGTCGTAAACGATGTCGGCGTAGGCCAAATCGTGGATGACCAACACATCGTACTGCTTGGCCAGTGCCACAACACGCTCGAAGAAATCCAGCTCGACGCACTGCGCCGTCGGGTTCGAGGGGAAGCCAAGAATCATCATCTTCGGCTTGGGGATCGACTCGCGGATCGCCCGCTCAAGCTCGTTGAAGAAATCGACACCCGGCACCAGGGGCACCGAACGCACCTGGGCACCGGCAATCACGGCACCGTAGATATGAATCGGATAACTGGGGTTGGGTACCAACACGGTGTCACCATGATCCAGGGTGGCAAGCATCAGGTGAGCCAGGCCTTCCTTGGAACCAATGGTAACGATGGCTTCGCTTTCCGGGTCGATCTCGACCTCGTAGCGGTCTTTGTACCACCGCGAAATCGCCCGGCGCAGGCGAGGAATGCCTCGGGATGTCGAGTAGCCATGAGTGTCTTCACGCTGGGCGACCTGCACCAGTTTTTCGACGATGTGCGGTGGCGTTGCCCCGTCGGGGTTGCCCATGCTCAGGTCGATGATGTCCTCGCCACGACGGCGTGCAGCCATCTTGAGTTCGGCGGTGATATTGAAGACGTAAGGGGGGAGACGATCTATGCGCGCAAAGCGGCGCGGCGAACCTTGGTCAGCCATGGTTTCCTCGAAGACGTAAGCGCCCGGAACCGTCCGAGCGACGTTGGCCACTGCGGTGGCCGGTGCCAACAATAGAGCCTGGGCGGTATGGCTGTCCAGTCGGCGCAGCAAAACAAACGTGGGCCTACGCCACTGACAACACAGGCCCAACTTCGTTGGTGTGCTCCGTTGTGGTTCAGCGTATCTCTTTGTATGCCGATTCATCCCAAACAACGGGGGCTGCCAGGGCGCGGTCAGGTTGAAAGATCGCGCCCCTGACACTGGAGAACTCGGCCCCCTTATCACCCAGGCTGACCAAGCGCTCATCCTTCTTGGATTCGGTCAGCAACGTGTAGGAATGCTTGCGCATTGCCTGATACTTGCCATCGTCCCGATTCAGCGCCTCATGGAATGTCTTTAAGTCGTGCTCAGTGAGCTTGAGCATTTTGTCCAACTTCACGCCCCAGCGGGTCAGGCAGACTTCAGCAAGATGCCGGACAATCAAACCAGGCTCAGCCAGCACTTTGCCACTCCCTGCACCATCTGCCGAAGCATTACCCACCAACGTCGCATGGCGGCCCGGCATCGGATAAACATGGCAACGTGTGCTGGTATGGGTTTTCGGAATCACACAGGAAAAGCCCTTGGAGCGCTCATCACGGGAGAAGATGCCTACATATTGCTTCACGTTCTCACCCAACTGCACGCGATGGCTATCAAAGTTTCCGATCCCAGGCACCGGGTCGATGGCAAAGATATTGACCGGAAGCTTCTTCAACTCGCTATCAGCCAGCAAGGCATTGGCCAGCATGTGGCAGCTGACGCCGCCTCGGCTCCACCCCACCAGGTTAATTTGGGTGGGAATGATGCCATCCTTGCGAAACTGCTTGATGATCTGCTCCTGAAGCATCTGCGGAGTAATCTTGCGATCACCATAATTGTAAGTACGCCAGAACCAGGAGGCCGTTGCCGTCGAGTTCGGAATAGGCACACCGGCAGCTTTCAGACGCTGATACTCGTCTTCGCTCAGCGCCTTGCGCTGCCAATTGCTGCACCCCTTGATGATTTGTAATGCATGCTGGACGTTCTCCTCCCAGCCCTTGCCGAACAAGGTCTGGTTCCAGTTGTAGTAACCACCAGGCTCAACGAACAATTCGTCCGCTTGCAGGTTGCCACTGCCTGGCCCGTCTACCGCAATCCAGTGAGCGTACTCCTTGCCTTGATCATTGGCGGCCAAGGTAGAAACCAGCTCGCCGTTCCAGAAACTGGGGTTTCTGTCGTCAAAGCGATGGGAGCCCGTGCCGCAGAAATAAACGGTCAGTACACTCATGTGATTTTCCTCCGTGAATGAGCTTGAGTACCAGCGCACTCTAGTCACGGGGCCTGTGATCCAGCAGAGGGTAGCCCTGCCCTGCTCGGTAGCGCTGCCGAGCGTACAAACAAAAATGCCCCGAGCCTTGCGGCCCGGGGCATTTTTGTTCAAACCATCACACTCAATGTGCGTAGGTCAGCAACAGCTCGGTCGGCACTTTGGTGTCCAGCGACATCATCACGCTCAAAGCAGTGATGGTGAAGATCGAGAACACGAACAGCTTGCGTGCCCACAGCCGATCATCAACCGCCTTGTAACCGGTCCAGGCCATGTACAGCCAGTACATGCCCATGGCTGCGGCAACGGCCATGTAGCTCATACCAGCGTAACCACCCAAGGTCAGCATCAGGGTCGCTACCAGGAATGCCACGATGTACCAGAGGATGTGCTTCTTGGCCACCAGGATGCCGCGCTTGACCGGCAACACCGGAATCGAGGCTGCCAGGTAGTCATTGAAGCGGAAGATCGCGATGGCATAGGAATGCGGCATCTGCCAGAGGCTGAACATCACCAGCAGGGTCAAGGCAGCCAGGTCGAAGCTGTTGCTCACGGCGCAGTAGCCGATCACCGGAGGCATGGCACCCGACAGGCTGCCAACCAGGGTGCCGTGCACCGATTTGCGCTTCAGGTATAGGCTGTAGAAACCCACGTAGATGATGAAGCCGATCAAGCCGAACAACGCCGCCAGGGCATTGGCCTGCACATACAGCAGGCCAAGGCCGGCCACCCCGAGCAGGGTGGCGTAGGCCAAGGCGACTTTCAGCGAGATCTGGCCCTGAACCATTGCACGGTTCTTGGTGCGCTCCATCTTGATGTCGATGTCACGGTCGATGCAGTTGTTGAACACGCAACCGGACGCCACCACCAGCGAAGTGCCAATCACCGTGGCCAGGAACAGCATGAAGTCGACATGCCCTTGCGCGGCAAGGAAGAAACCGCCTGCCACAGAAAGCACGTTACCGAAAATGATCCCCGGTTTGGTGATTTGGATAAAGTGCTTAATGGACATGCCGTCTTACCTCACTTCGCCATCATGCTGGTGTGGATGCTGAACATGATCCACAGCGACAGGCCAACCAACAGGGCAATAACCATTGCCGTGAACAGGAACGTCGTGACGTTGGAGCGCTGCTCAGCGGAACGGTCCATGTGCAGGAAGTACACCAGGTGTACTACGACCTGAATGACCGCCAGGGCCACCACCACCAAGATAGTGATGTCCTTCGGCATGCTTGGGAACATCACCAGGCCGAACGGAATCGCGGTCAGGATCACCGACAGGATGAAGCCGATTACGTAGGACTTGACGCTACCGTGGTTGCCCTCGGCGTGGCTGTTATGTGCGTTAGCCATTTACAGAACCCCCAGCAGATACACAACGGTGAACACACAGATCCAGACCACGTCGAGGAAGTGCCAGAACAGGCTCAGGCAGCTCATGCGGGTCTTGGCGGTACCGGTGATACCGTGCTTGTTGATCTGGTACATCATGACTGCCATCCAGATCAGACCTGCGGTCACGTGCAGACCGTGGGTGCCGACCAGGGCGAAGAACGCCGACAGGAAGCCACTGCGCTGTGGGCCGAAGCCCTCAGCGATCAGGTGATGGAACTCATAGATTTCCATCGCGATGAAGCCAGCACCGAACAGGAAGGTGACGGCCAACCAGCCCAGCACGCCGCCCTTGTTGCCTTTGAACATCTGCAACATGGCGAAGCCGAAGGTGATACTCGAGAACAACAGCAGTGCGGTTTCGACCGCGACAAAATCCAGCTGGAAAATGTCGTGACCCGACGGGCCGCCGGCAAAACTGCCGGACAGCACCGCGTAGGTAGCGAAGAGCGACGCAAACAGGATGCAGTCGGTCATCAGGTACAGCCAGAAACCGAATACGGTCATCTGGCCCGAGTCGTGGTGGTGATCGTCATGCCCATGGTCGTGACCATGAGCATGAGTGTCTGCATTGATTACATGACTGGACATTGATTAAACCTGCTCAAACGATTTGACACGTGCGCCAGCCGCCGAACCGGTAGCCAGGCCCAGAGCCTTCATGCGCTCGCCTTCGATACGCGCCACTTCTTCGGCAGGAACCATGTAGCCCTGATCGTCACGCGCAGCGTGAGCAACGAAGACAGCGATGGTGCCAACCAGACTGGCTGCAACCAGCCACCAGATGTGCCAGATGAAGGCGAAACCGAATACGGTGAGCAACGCACCCATGAACACACCGGTGGAGGTGTTGTTCGGCATGTGGATCGCTTCGTACTTGGCTGGAACCTTGTAAGCCTTACCGGCTTGCTTGGTTTCGTGCCAGGCATCGAGATCGACGTTCTCAGGCATGCTGGCGAAGTTGTAGAACGGTGGTGGCGACGAGGTCGACCATTCCAGAGTACGGCCGCCCCATGGGTCGCCGGTCACGTCCATGTTGTCCTTGCGGTCGCGGATCGAGACGTACAGCTGGATCAGCTGGCAAGCGATACCGAACAGGATCAGCACGGCGCCGAACACGGCCACGTACAGGTAGGGTTCCCACAGCGGGTTGTCGGAGTGGTTCAGACGACGGGTCATACCCATGAAACCCAGTGCATACAGCGGCATGAAGGCCACGTAGAAACCGGAGATCCAGAACCAGAAGGCAGCTTTGCCCCACTTCTCGTTCAGGGTGAAACCGAAGGCTTTCGGGAACCAGAAGGCGAAGCCGGCAATGTAGCCGAATACCGCACCACCGATGATCACGTTATGGAAGTGAGCGATTACAAACAGGCTGTTGTGCAGAACGAAGTCAGCACCTGGAACAGCCAGCAGTACGCCGGTCATACCACCGATGGAGAAGGTCACCATGAAGCCCAGGGTCCACAGCACCGGCGCGGTGAAGCGCAGACGGCCCTGGTAGATCGTGAACAGCCAGTTGAACAGCTTTACCCCGGTTGGAATCGAGATCAGCATGGTCGCCAGACCGAAGAAGGTGTTGACGCTGGCGCCCGAACCCATGGTGAAGAAGTGGTGCAGCCATACCGCAAAGCCCAGTACCGCGATCGCGCCGGAAGCGTAGATCATCGACTTGTGGCCGAACAGGCGTTTGCCCGCGAAGGTCGAGGTGACTTCCGAGAACACACCGAACGCCGGCAGGATCAGGATGTATACCTCAGGGTGACCCCACGCCCAGAACAGGTTGACGTACATCATCGGATTGCCACCAAGTTCATTGGTGAAAATGTGGAAATCCATGTAACGGTCAAGCGTCAGCAGTGCCAGGGCAGCGGTCAGGATCGGGAACGAAGCAACGATCAGAACGTTGGCCCAGGTGCAGGTCCAGGTGAAGATCGGCATGTCCATCAGCTTCATGCCAGGGGCGCGCATTTTCAGCACGGTGGCGAGGAAGTTGACACCCGTTAGCGTCGTACCGAGTCCGGATAGCTGTAGCGCCCAGATGTAGTAGTCGACACCCACGCCAGGACTGTATTGGATACCCGCCAGCGGTGGATAAGCTACCCAGCCGGTCTTGGCGAATTCACCGACACCCAGGGAGACGTTGACCAGCACGACGCCGGACACCAGCAGCCAGAAGCTCAGGGAGTTCAGGAACGGGAAGGCAACGTCACGCGCACCGATCTGCAGAGGCAGGGCCAGGTTCATCAGGCCGGTGAAGAATGGCATTGCCATGAAGATGATCATGATCACACCGTGAGCGGTGAAGATCTGGTCATAGTGTTCGGGAGGCAGGTAGCCCTCGGAGCCGCCGGTGGCCATGGCCAGCTGCGTGCGCATCATGATGGCGTCGGCAAAGCCGCGCAGCAGCATGATCATCGCGACGATGATGTACATCACCCCGATTTTCTTGTGGTCGACCGAAGTCAGCCACTCGGACCACAGGTAGGTCCACTTTTTGAAATAGGTGATTGCACCCACCAACGCGAGACCGCCGAGCGCGATCATGGCGAGTGTCACCATGACTATCGGCTCGTGATACGGAATCGCATCCAGACTTAGTTTACCGAACATCTCTTACTCCTCTGCCCCAGCAGCTGAATGCATACTCACGTCCATCCCTTCGGTACCGGCCGCTTCTTTGCTCTGCTCTTTTTCGTGGACCGGCCGACCGCGGTTCATGCCTTCGTACTTGTCGACGATGGACTGGAACTGCTCAGGCGAGGCCACGCTGTACAGCGCGACTGGATTGTTTTCGCTCGTTTTGGCCAATGCCGCGTATTCAGCCGCATCCAGCTGTTTCGGCGATTGCTTGACTTCGTTCACCCATGCTTCGAAATCAGCCTGGGAGGTGGCGGTTGCCTTGAACTTCATACCGGTAAAGCCTGCACCGCTGTAGTTCGCCGAGATACCGTCGAACACGCCATTCTCGTTGGCGATCAGGTGCAGCTTGGTGGTCATGCCCGCCATCGCGTAGATCTGACCGCCCAGGCCCGGAATGAAGAACGAGTTCATTACCGAATCGGAGGTCACGCGGAAGTTGATCGGGGTATTGGCCGGGAAGACGATCTTGTTGACCGTGGCAATGCCTTGTTCTGGATAGATGAACAGCCATTTCCAGTCCAGGGCGACCACGTCGATCTGCACCGGCTTCACGTCGGAAACCAGCGGACGATACGGGTCCAGCTCGTGGGTGGTCTTGTAGGTCACATAGCCCAGGGCAATGATGATCAGAACCGGGATGGTCCACACCGCCACTTCGATCTTGGTCGAGTGCGACCAGTCAGGGGTGTAGGTCGCTGCCTTGTTGGAAGCACGATACTTCCAGGCGAACGCCAGGGTCATGAAAATGACAGGAATCACCACCAGCAACATCAAGCCGGTAGCGATCAGAATAAGGTTCTTTTGCTCAATGCCGACCTGGCCCTTCGGGTCGAGCAGGGTCCAGTTGCACCCACTGAGTAAAAGCATGCCTAAAAAGGGCAGAATGCCAAACAGTCTGGGGTAACGCTTTTTACTCATTTCACGACCTCTAGAGCAGCTTGCTTCAATGCAATTTGTGTTTTGGTCGCCAACACTTCGTCCTGCCAAGCGTCAGCATTTATGGGATCGAATACGGTTATGCCAGGAGGCCAGCTGCGGCGGCTCGGCATAAACCGGGTATTACGGTGCTTATTGTTTTGACTTCGTAGGCAACAGGCCTGTGTTCAGACCAATTCCATTTGGTGCGGGAAATCACGGAGGGGGGTCAGCCCGGCATCGCCGCAGGCGATGCTCGTCAGAGTCAGCAAAAAAAGCCCTGGGGCTCCTTTAATCCTGCGACTCGCAAGCGGTGCCGAACGGAAATTGGGGGCGATTGTAGATAGGTCGCCAATCAATGACTATGACTAATTGAGCAACAGTCTTTTACAGAATTGACAACAATCAAGTCTGAAAAATCAGTTTCGCGACAGTTTGTCGCACCCTCTTCAATACCCCTGAAGGCCTTGTTTTACAAGGCCTGAAGCTTGATGTAAGTCAATCAATGCGCGACATCTGATGAAAGCTTCATTGCACATCAGACTTGCATCAACACATGACTTTTGTCTAAGCCTTACGGCGGTTGCGATAGATGCCCAAGGGCACCAAAACAGCAGTCAGAATAAATGCCAGCAACGACCATTGCGCCAGTGAAAGGCCCAGCACCGGCGGATAGGGTGTGGCGCAGAAACCGTCAACCTGGAAAACCAGCGGCAGCACCGAAGCCAACGGCAAGCCATCGACAATTGGCTGCAGGGTATCGATGCCGCAGCTCACTGCAGGGTTGGCGAGGATATACACATGATTGCCAGCGGCGGCAATCCCGCCAATGGCACTGAGCACCACCAGGCCTTCGAGCACGGTCAGGCTGCGAGGCCCGGGCATTGCTGCTCCAATGAACGCGAACACGGCGATCAGCAACAGAGCATAGCGCTGCAGGATACACAGCGGGCATGGCGCCTCGCCTAGTACCACTTGCATATACAGCGCACCGCCGATCAAGGCCAGGCAGATTACCCCCAGCAGCACCAGAAAGCGCCGTTCCCGGTGCAGGCGCGATGTTTGCTCGTTCATTACATATCCTTAGTTGACTGAATGGCTCGACGGCCTGCCCGGAATTCTACACGCGCAAGAAGACCTTTAAGAACGGTAAAAGTGCCGCGCCAGGCTGGCATACCCCGCAGGGCAAAGCAGAATGCTCAATTGCCACTATCTTAGTCCTGTGGATTACCCTATCATTAACACTGTACAAATAAACAGTATCGAGCACATCGATATTCAAAAGGCATGTGAGGTGATGAATGGCCGTCGAAGTGGTATACCGCAGCAGCCGCGATCTGGAGCGCTTGTTCATGGATAAAGCCGAAGCTGACCGTCACGACAAGATGCTCGAACTGGCCGAGCTGCTCGCCGAGGTCCTGAAGAAAGCCGTACCGTCGCTGAGCGAACAGCAAGTCGAAGAGGCCGGCATCTATATGGCCAAGAACCGCGACGTGTTCGCCAAGGCCTTCAAGAGCCAGCCCGACGTCTTGGCCGAGCTGCTCGCCGATAGCGCTGGCGAATAAAGATCCTCAGCTATAAATCAAACGCTCGGCAAGCATCTGCGCCACCCGCGCAGGTGAACGCTTTTCTGCCTGGGCGTGGGCAAACACCTCGGTCAGGCGCGAGGGAATACGCGCGAGATGGGCAGTGATTACGCCCAGGTCTTCGCCTCGGTGTTTGAGCGCGACATAGATCAGGCCACCAGCATTGATCACATAGTCAGGCGCATAGAGGATCCCGCGGCTTTCCAGCTGATCGGCCACCTGCAAGGTAGTCAGTTGATTGTTGGCCGCCCCCGCCACTGCCGCGCAACGTAGCTGCATGACACTCTGGCCATTGAGTACCGGCCCTACCCCGCAAGGCGCGAAGATGTCGCAGGGTGTGCTGATCAACATCTCGTTGGCAACCGGACGGGCATTGAATTGCTCGATGGCCAGTTGCACTCGGCCGGGGTCATGGTCGCTAACCAACAATTCGGCGCCGGCGGCATGCAGTTGCTCGGCCAGTGCGTAACCGACGTTGCCCAATCCCTGTACCGCAATTCGCAAGCCTTCGAGGTTGTCGCTGCCCAGGCGTGCCATCGAGGTGGCGCGAATACCGGCGAACACCCCCATGGCCGCATGCGGCGAAGGATCACCGGCCGCCGTGGTACTGGTGACATGCTGGGTGGTCTGGGCAATGCAATCCATGTCCAAGGTCGAGGTGCCACTGTCTACCGCAGTGATGAAGCGACCTTGCAGGGTATCGACAAAGCGACCAAAGGCTTCAAACAACGCTGCACGGTTTTCCACATGCGGGTTGCGGATGATCACGGCTTTGCCGCCGCCCAATGGCAAACCGGCCAATGCCGCCTTGTAGCTCATGCCTTGGGCCAGGCGTATGGCGTCGATCATAGCGCTGTCGTCGTCTGGATAGGCCAGGTATCGACAGCCGCCCATGGCCGGCCCCAGGTGTTCGCTGTGAATGGCGACCACCGCTTTCAAACCGGTTGCCGGGTCGATGCACAGGTGCAGCGATTGCGTGCGAGTGCTTTGCATGAGTGCGAACATCAGCGGGCTCCTCAGTGAGGTGCTGATCCCAGTATAGGACGCGCTTTGCCGATTGATGACAGCACTCGGACCACTGGACGAAAGGCTTGGCCAGCGCTACAAAATAAGCTTGAGCGGAGATTGTCATGAGCCCACGCCAAGCTTGTCTCGCCTGTCTGGAACGTAATCCGGTTGCCTTGCTGGAAGCGGCGCTATGGATCGCAGTAGAGCACGATTGCAATGTTCAGCCGCAGCTGATCATGGCTCAGGTCAAGACCCTGCAGCAGGAGGTCAGCGCCGGCCTGCCGATGCTGCCGCTCAGCGAGCTGGCCCAGCCGTTGTTACGCAGGCTCAGCGCGTTGGGTTTTCAACAGGATGAATTTCACCCGTTACGTCCCCAAGCGGCCCTGCTCGACAAAGTCCTGGAACGTCGCCGTGGTCAGCCGCTGGCCTTGGCCTTGCTGACCCTGGAACTGGCACGAGGTTTGTCGATTCCGCTGGAAGGAGTGAATTTTCCCGGGCATTTCCTCTTGCGCGTACCTGGCGCCGATCACTTGCTCGATCCGTGCGGCGGCCGCAGGCTCTACCCAGCAGATTGCCGCGAACTGCTCGGGCGCCAGTTTGGTCCGCAATTACAGCTCAACGCCGAGCACCTGCTCAGCGCCAGCCCCCAGCAGATGCTCCAGCGTCTGTCACGCAACCTGCGCCAGTTGCATTCGACCCATGACGATGACCTGGCAGCGCTCAAGGATGCCGAACGGGTACTGCACCTGGGCCCAGGCACCGCCAGCGACTACCTGGCCCGCGCCACCCTGTACCAGCACCTCGAATGCCCACAGGCCGAACGCTTCGACCTGGAGCATGCGTTATTGCTCAGTGACGATCCCATCCAGCGCCTGCGCCTGACCGAACGCCTCGGCCAACTGCCACCGCTGACACCATCGCTGCACTAGCTCAAGGCGTGTCAGGCTGCCGTGACGGATGAGCCTGGATAAACGCCGAGTGCTGTTCGGCCAGCGCCGCCACACGGCGGATCCGCGGATAGTCGCCGAGGCTGATCGTGAAACGCTCAGCCGCATACAACTGAGGAATCAAGTACACGTCCGCCAGCCCCGGTTCCTCACCAAAGCAAAAGCCTTCGTCACCGATCAACTGCTCCACCGCCGCCAGGCCCTGGCTGATCCAGTGGGCGATCCACTGGTTGACCTGATCCTCATCGTGGCCCAACTCACGCAGTTGCTTGAGCACACTGACGTTGTGCAGCGGGTGCACATCGCAGCCGATCAGCGCCGCCACGCCGCGCACCTGGGCCCGCAACACAGGCTCCTCGGGCAACAGTGCCGGTTGGGGATAAACCTCTTCCAGGTACTCGATGATCGCCGGGGATTGCACCAGCAATTCACCGGAGTCGATCCTCAGGGCCGGCACCCGTCCCTGAGGGTTGAGCCCGAGAAAATCAGACTGTCCCTGCTCGCCCTTGAGCAGGTTGACTGGCACGTACTGGTACTCCAGTTGCTTGAGCGCCAGGGCGATGCGTACCCGGTAGGACGACGTCGAACGGTAGTAGTTGAACAGATCCATTGCCCTGCCCTCTTACTTGGCTGGAAGAATCTTGCCGCGGCATTCACCGAAACCGATCGATGTCACACCCTCACGCACGCAACGGGCACGCAGAATAATCTCGTCACCGTCCTCAAGGAACTTGCGTACCTCACCGGAAGCCAACTGCACAGGCTCTTTACCGCCCTGGGTGATTTCCAGCAGGCTACCGAACTGACCAGGCTGGGCGCCCGACAAGGTGCCAGAACCAAACAGATCGCCCGGCTGCAGTTGGCAACCGTTGACGCTGTGGTGCGCGACCATCTGCGCGACGGTCCAGTACATGCTTAGAGTATTGCTCAATGTCAGACGATGGGCCGGCAGGTTCTGCTCACGCATGCGCTCGGTCAGCAACAGCACTTCCAGTTCGATATCGAAGGCGCCGCCCGCCTGATCGCGCTTGTCCAGCAGGTAGGACAGTGGCTGCGGGTCGCCCTCAGGGCGCGCAGGTTGTGCACAGCGGAACGGTTCCAGCGCCTCGGCAGTCACCACCCACGGGGAAACTGTCGAGATAAAGCTCTTGGATAGGAACGGGCCCAGCGGCTGGTATTCCCAGGCCTGGATATCACGGGCCGACCAATCATTGAGCAGACAGAAACCGGCAATGTGCTCGGCCGCCTCAGACACGGGGATCGAATCGCCCATCTCATTGCCCTGACCGATCCAGATACCCAATTCCAGCTCGTAATCCAGGCGCGCACACGGCCCGAAGCTCGGCTCGCTGTGCCCGGCGGGCAGCGTCTGGCCCTTGGGGCGGCGCACGTCGGTGCCCGAAGCTCGAATGGTCGAGGCGCGACCGTGGTAACCAATCGGCACGTATTTGTAGTTGGGTAGCAGCGGGTTATCTGGGCGGAACAGCTTGCCGACATTTTTGGCGTGCTCGATACCCACATAAAAGTCGGTGTAGTCGCCGATCTGCGCCGGCAGGTGCAGTTGACAATCAGCGCTGGCCAGCAGCAAAGGCTTGAGGGCAGCCTGGTGTTCACTACGTTCGCCCAGCAGCTCTAGCAGGCGCTCGCGTAGCGCCACACGAGCACCACGGCCCAGGGCAAAGTACGCATTCAGCGAACCGCCACGGGTCGCTTCGACCGCAGCGCGGGCCTCACCCTCGAACAGGCCGGCAGCCAGGGCGCCTTCCAGGTCCAGAATGGCATCGCCAATGGCCACGCCACAACGCTTGACCTGATCGTGATGGGTGAAGACCCCCAGCGGCAGGTTCTGCAGCGGAAAATCGCGATGCCCATTGGCGTGTTCGACCCAACTGCGGGCAATGGCGGACTGATTCATGGGTTATCTCCGATTCGGGGTGAAGGTGCTCGGCAAGGATGCCCAGCAACTATCGTAGTCGGCCTGCAGCTGCGGGCACTCAAGGGCATGGCGGCTCGGGCGCAGCACCTGGCTGGTTTCGAACATGAAGGCCATGGTGTTGTCGATCTTGCTAGGCGCAAGCTCGACAGCGATGGCCTTGGCACAGGTTTCCGCATCCGGACCATGGGCGCTCATACAGCTGTGCAGCGACGCGCCGCCGGGTAGGAAGCCCTCGGCCTTGGCATCGTAGGCGCCCTGGATCAGCCCCATGAACTCGTTCATCAGGTTGCGGTGGAACCACGGTGGACGGAAGGTGTTCTCGGCCACCATCCAGCGTGGCGGGAAAATCACGAAGTCGAGGTTGGCCATGCCCGGCACGCTGGTCGGTGAGGTGAGCACGGTGAAAATCGACGGGTCCGGGTGGTCGAAGCTGACCGTGCCGATGGTGTTGAAACGGCGCAGGTCATATTTGTATGGCACGTTGTTGCCGTGCCAGGCCACTACGTCCAGCGGCGAGTGATTGAGCTCACAACCCCACAGTTCACCGAGGAATTTCTGCACCAACGGCACCGGCCCCTGATGATCCTCATAGTGGGCCACCGGTGCGAGGAAGTCGCGCGGATTGGCCAGGCCGTTGCTGCCAATCGGCCCAAGATCCGGAATACGCAGCGGTGCACCATGGTTCTCGGCGATATAACCGCGGGCCAGACTGTCGAGCAACTCGACACGGAACTTCAGGCCGCGAGGTACTACAGCTATTTCCAGTGGTTCGACAATGAGCACGCCCAGTTCGGTGATCAGGCGCAGACGCCCTTGTTCCGGGACCAGCAGCAACTCTCCGTCAGCGTTGAAGAACACCCGCTGCATGGAACGGTTGGCGCAGTAGTTGTAAATGCTGATGCCGGCAGGCTTCTCGCTCGCGGCATTGGCGGCCATGGCTACCCAGCCATCAATGAAATCGGTCGGTTCGCTGGGAATGTCCTGCGGGCTCCAGCGCAAGCGGTTCGGCGTCACCGCCCCCAGCGGACCACCGGCCAACTGCCGCTCCAGGCGCTCAAAGCGCGGGTGCAGGGCCGAAGGGCGGATGCGATACAACCAGGTACGGCGCATCTCGCTGCGAGTCATAGTGAAGGCAGTGCCGGAGAACAATTCGGCGTACAGGCCGTAGGGGGCTTTTTGCGGTGAGTTCTGCCCGACCGGCAAGGCACCGGGCAAAGCTTCGCTGGCAAATTCGTTGCCGAAACCACTCAAGTATTCAGGGATGGGGGTGCTGTCGAGGTTCATTGAGCCTCCGGGCCCGGTGCAGGCCGGTTGATGGCAGTTGGCTGCGAGCCGCTACGGGTGGCAACACTGCTGCGTTATTTTTATCGTAATTACATTACGCATAACGTAATTTGATTGACGAAGACCGTCAAGCTATAAAGACGCCCACCTGGACCACCCGGATCGAATGCACCATGGCCAAAGCCAGCTCCCCCGCCGATAACAGCGGCAAACAGAAGGTCCGTTCAGCTGAAGTCGGCACCGACATCCTCAAGGCTTTGGCGCAGCTGTCGCCCTCGACCTCGCTGTCGCGTCTGGCCGAACATGTCGACATGCCAGCGAGCAAGGTACACCGCTACTTGCAGGCGCTGATTGCCAGCGGCTTTGCCGAACAGAACCCGGCCACCAACCACTATGGCCTCGGCCGTGAAGCCTTGCGCGTGGGCCTGGCGGCACTGAGCGGGATGGACGTTTTGAAAGTCGCGGCCATGCCGCTGTCGCAGTTGCGCGACGACCTTAACGAAAGTTGCTTCATTGCTGTGTGGGGCAACCAGGGCGCTACGGTGGTTAACATCGAGCCGGCAGTACGCGCGGTGACCGTCGTTACCCAGATCGGCTCGGTGCTGCCGTTGCTCAGTTCATCCACCGGGTTAGTGTTTGGCGCCTACCTGCCGGAGCGTGAGACCGTCGAGCTGCGTGACCAGGAATTGACCGCTCTGAATCACAAAGCCGAAACGTACGAGGCACTGTTTGCCGACATTCGCCAGCGGGGCCTGCATCACGTTCACGGTTTGTTGATGCCCGGTGTAGATGCCCTGTCGGCACCGGTGTTCAACGCCGTGGGCAAGATTGCCGCGGTGCTGACCGTGGTCGGCCCGACCTCCATCTTCCATGCGGATGAACAAGGTCCGGCTGCGCAGCAATTGTTGGCGGCAGCGAAGATGATCAGTTGGCGCATGGGTTACGAACAAGCCCCATAAAATTGCTTACAAAGTCTCACACTCATTCACCGACTGCTGCGCTAACGTGAACCGCGTTGAACTGTTGCCAGAGGTGCAACAGTGAATGTCCAAATCGGCTATTTTTCCTTTCGGCTCAGCAGCTTATTCTTTTTTCAGCTGGACCGCGCCACCACTGGCAGCCGCTCTGGACCGGGCATTTCAAGCGTGCACATCCCGCTTCCCGGCAACAGGTTCACCGACGTTGATTTTGAAGCTCCTTAATCTACGTCTTACTTGGCCGCTGCATTGCAGCGGCCTTTTTTATATTTGCAGTTCAGTCATCGCCATCATCAAAGTGAAAGCGGTGCAACAGCCGGTGAGCGATAGGTGCGAAGATCAAACCGATAGTGGCAACAAAGACCAAGCCGACATACAAGCCATAAGCGGCAAAGAACAGTTTGCCGCCGACGCTATCAGGCAGGATCACCGGCCCTACCCCTCCCAGCAGCAAGGTGGCGTTGAAGATCGCGTCGTGCAAGGGAATGTGCGGTTCGAAGTACAGGTGCCCAAACACGCCGAACAGGATCGAAACGATCAACAGTAGACATGCCGCCAGGCCATGGCGCAGCAAGCGAAAGCGAAACTGCCGAGTGGAAATCACCGCTTCGGCCTTGGACTCGTACATCCTTTGTACTCCTGCATCGATCATGGCCGCCCAGCATAGGCAGGATCATCCGACGACCACAACCTCAGGTAGGCAGGCGCTATTGAGAGAGTCGTTGTAGATTGGCCATCATCTGCTGCAATGCCTCCAGGCTGTCCTGCGGGTGCACAGCGTCAGTAAAATCGCCGATCGCTTGCCAGTTGGCGGCCACATCCTCCGGGGTGAAGCCCTGATGCGGGTTGAAACCCACGCCCAGGCTACGCTCCCAACGTGTTTTGCCCACCCAGCCGCCGCCCACTTCGTACAAACCACCGCTGTCCTGGCAATGCTCGCTGCCCAGGTACACCACCAACGGGCTGACCAGTTCCGGCTTGAGCTGTTCGAACACTTGGGGCGGAATCAGGCCTTCGGTCATGCGTGTGCCACCTGTAGGAGCAATGGCATTGACCAGGATGTTGTGTTTGCGCCCTTCAATGGCCAAGGTCCGGGTCAGGCCATATAGGCCGAGTTTGGCCATGCCATAGTTGGCTTGGCCGAAGTTGCCGTAGATACCCGAGGTCGAGGCGGTGAAAATCACCCGCCCCCAGTTCTGCTCCCGCAGATGCGGCCAGGCAGCGCGGGTCACTTTGTAGGCACCTTCGACATGCACCTGGTAAACCTGCTGCCAGTCGCTGTCGTCCATCTTGTGAAAAGTCTTGTCGCGCAAGATACCGGCGTTGTTGACCAGCACATCGACCCGGCCAAAGGTGTCCAGCGCCTGCTCGACAATACGTTGACCATCAGCCACAGAATCATGGCTGGCCACCGCGGTGCCGCCCACCTCCCGAATCTGCGCCACCACCCGATCGGCGGCTGAGGCACTAGCGCCCTCACCATGGGTCGAGCCGCCCAGGTCGTTGACCACAACCTGCGCACCGTAAGCTGCGAACAACAAGGCATGGGCCCGGCCCAGGCCGCCACCAGCGCCGGTAACAATCACCACTTTATCGTCCAGCCGCAGCGAATCGCTCATGCTCAACACTCCAGGAAATCAGCAAGAAATGCCCGAGTGTCGGCCAGCAGCTACCAGCACACAATCAAGCAGGCACGGGATGAATGGCAGGCGATAAGGCCAGTAGATAGTGACACCGGCTTGGCCCCTCAGGACCAAGCCACCTTCTGCGACAAGTGCGCCAGCGGCTGTTGACGAAACGTCAGGTAGTGGCGCAGCACCTGTGTCGGTGCTTCGGTATGCGGGTAATGACCGATGCCTGGCAGCAGCACGGTATCGGGATGCGGCACCAGCTCCAGGTAACGCTCAAGCATATGGGCGCCAGACACCGGATCGACGGCGCCATTGATAAAGCGCAAGGGCACCCCTTCCTTCTGCATGGCGCCCACCCAACGTTCACGATGAACCGCCCGCTCTGGCACGTAAGTGACCAGTTTGTGCAGGATCCGCGTGCCACGATTAGATGCAATCAAGCTCCAACAATCATCCAGCGCGCTTTCACTGGGACGGGTGCACGGGCCATAGATCTGAGTGACATGGCGCACCAAGTCGTCGCGCCCGAAGGAGCGTGCCACCAGCCAGCCCAATCGGCTGAGCAATAGCTTCTGGATCAGCAACGATCGATGCCGCTCGGGAAACAGCCCACCGTTGAGAAATACACAACTGGCGATGTTCGCACGGCCCTCATGGTGCCGCGCCAGCAACTCCTGAGAGACACTGCCGCCATAGTCATGAGCGAGCAGGTGCACCGGCTGCTCGACCTGCAGGTGTTCAAGCAATGCCTGTTGCAGATCAGCCTGCTCGATCAGGCTGTAGTGGTGATGCACAGGCTTGGCAGAATCGCCAAAACCAAGCATGTCACAGGCGATTAGCCGAAACCGCTGGGCCAATGGCGCCCACAAGTAATGCCAATCCCAACTGGCAGTGGGAAAGCCATGGATAAGCAGCAGCGGCTCACCTTGCCCTGCTGTCCAATAACGAATGGTCTGGTCGCGGAAGGTAAAACTCAGGCCCCGGGTACGCCAGACACACAGTGGTATCTCGGCCAATGGCATCAGCGTAGTCCCGATGAAGAATAGAAAAACGTCGTGTTGAGCAAGGCATCTGTTGCGATCATTGCAATCACCTCGGCACATTCGTGTGCTCTACTGTGAAGCAGTCTAATCAGCCCACAGACAAAGGTAAGTTGCATTGGCAGCCAGCTTATTGGCCTTGTGAGTCAGGCCACAAAATAGCGCAGGTTTACAACATCAAGCTCAACACTGGTGCTGCAAACAGGTTGAGCAGGCCAGTCAGAACCATCACCAGGCCGGCTACAGAACCCTCTTCACCACCCACCTCATTGGCGCGGCTGACCCCGGCGCCATGCGCGCCGACGCCGAACAGCGCACCACGTGCCAAAGGCGTACGCAACGGCAGGAACTTGAGCAAGATTCCACCGAACATTGCGCCGAGCACGCCAGTGAACATCACGAAAACCGCGGTCAGCTCTGGCACACCGCCCAGATCCCGGGCCAGTGGCATGGCAAAGGGTGTAGTAATCGAACGCGGTACTAGCGATAGACTCACCGAGTTATCCAGCGACAACAGATGCGCCAAGCCCCAGGAACTGGCAATCGACGCTGCGCTGCCGACAACCATGCCCAGGGTCAATGCTGGCCAGTGGCGAGCCAACAACGCACGCTGCTGCCAGATAGGTATCGCGAAGGCCACCGTCACCGGCCCGAGCACCGACATCAACCAGTGGGTATCGCGCGAATACTCGGCATAGGCCGTGTTCAGCGGTACCGCAACGGCCAGCAACAGCACCGGAACCAGGATCAACGGCGACAACAAGTAACGACCAGTGCGCCGGTACAACCAGCGACTGCCCAGATAGGCCAGCAGAGTCAGGGCCAACCAGAACAGTGGCATGGGTTCAAGTGTCATGGCGCATCCTCCAGCGGCACACCCACTCCACAGTCAGAGCTGTCAGCACCATGACCATCAAGGTACTCACGCCGATCACCAACAGAATTCGCCAGCCGTCATCGCGCAGCAAGCTGCCATAGTCGAGCAGGCTCATCAGCGCCGGAATAAAGAACAACAGCATCTCTGCCATCAGCAGACCGGCCCCCAGTTGTAAGGCCGCCGGCTTCAGCCAGCCGAACGCGAAGGCCAGCAGCAACAGCGCAAGCCCCATGACACCGCCCGGGATCGGCCAGCCCAGCCATGCTGCCAATTGGCCGCCAACCTCGTAGAGGACAAGGAACACCACCAGCTCAGCGAGCAGGCGTAAAAAACGTTTGATGGATGTCGGTTTCATCGCAAGAGACCTCTTCAAGGCACTATTCTAAAAGCACCTTCCCCACGCTAAAAACGAATTGTTAGACTGGCTTCAATTCCAAAATGGAATCCAGGCAATGGAACTCAAACAACTGCGCAGTTTCGTTGAGGTGATTCACTCCGGCAGCTTCACCCAAGCCTCGCACACCCTGCACATCAGTCAGTCGGCGGTAAGCAAGCAGGTCGCCCAGTTGGAACAGGATCTGGGCGTTGCCCTGCTCGAGCGTCAAGGCTCGCAGTTACACCTGACGGCGGCCGGCAAAATAGTCCTGGAGCGCGGCGAAGCCATGTTGCGCCTGCGCCAGGAGCTGCACAACGAACTCGATGACCTGAGCGAGCTGGGGCGCGGTGAACTGCGCCTGGGCCTGCCGCTGCTCGGCAGTGACGCGCTGTTCGCCCGGCTGTTCGCCGAGTACCGTCGGCGCTATCCGAACATCACCATTCATTTGCTTGAGGGCGGCAGCCGCAATGTCGAGCAGGCAGTGTTGAGCGGCGAGCTGGAACTGGGGGGCAGCCTGACCCCGAACGATCCCGCGTTCGCCTTCCAACCGTTCTGCAATGAACCGCTCGATGCCCTGCTGCCGATTGATCACCCGTTGGCCGGGGCAGATCAGGTCAGCCTCGCACAATTGGCCGACACGCCATTCCTGCTGTATCAGCGCAGCTTCGTGCTCAATGATCGATTGCTCAGCGCTTGCCAACTGTTGGGGTTTACGCCCAAGGAAGGCGGACGCAGTGGGCAGGCCGACTTCCTCGCTGCTCTGGTCGCAGCGGGCCAAGGCGTAGTGCTGCTGCCCAGTGTGGTGGCCCGGGGCCTGGAACGCCCCGGTGTGGTTCGCCTAATCCTGAGTGAACCAAGCGACCTGCGCTGGGACATCGCCTTTATCTGGCGCCAGGGCGCCTACCTGTCACGCGCAGCTCAGGCTTGGCTGCAATTGCTGCGCGAGCAACCGCAAGCGGATTGATCAGCCGCGCAGTACCTTAATCAACTCAGCCAGCCACGGTTCGGCGTCGGTTTCCGGGGTGACTGTTTCGCTGGCGTCCAAGCGCAGCATCGGCTGCACTTCGTTGATACCCAGTTCGGCGAACAGTTCACGCATCTGCTCACCGCCACCGCAGAAGGTATCACCGTAGCTGGAATCACCCAGGCCGATCACGGCACCGGGCAAACCGCGCCAGGCCGCTGGCAGCACATCGCGAATTTCACTGAACAGCGGCATCAGGTTATCCGGCAACTCACCCATGCCAGTGGTCGAGGTCACCGCCAGAAAGGCTTCAGGAGCGAAGCCCTGGAGGTCTTGCAAGGTCGCGCGATTGGCATGCCAGGCCTCGAATCCTGCAGCCTTGAGCAGGGATTCGGCGTGCCGTGCGACTTCTTCGGCGCTACCGTAGACCGAACCGGAAAGGATTGCGACTTTCATAGTGGATTCCGAAACTGAGTAAAAACGTAGGATACTAGCATCCAGCGCTGGCAAAAGGCCTCATTCTCCAGTGTGAGCCACAGACTCAATACTCTAGAATCAGCCGCCACGCGCCAACCAAAACGAGACGGACTTCGCCATGATCAACGCCAAACTGCTACAACGCATGATTGACGCTTCCAATGACGGCATTGTGGTCGCCGAACAGGAAGGTGATGACGACACCATTTTGATCTATGTGAACCCGGCATTCGAGCGGTTGACGGGCTATGACGCCAACGACATTCTCTACCGTGACTGCCGCTTCCTGCAGAACGACGACCGTGACCAGGCCCCTCGTGCGTTAATCCGTGAAGCGATCAGAAGCGGTAAACCAAGCCGGGAAATCCTGCGCAATTACCGTAAAGACGGCACCTGGTTCTGGAACGAGCTGTCGATTACTCCGGTGTTCAACGAAGCCGACCAGCTCAAATACTTCATTGGCATTCAAAAGGATGTCAGCCGCCAGGTTGAAGCCGAGCAGCGCGTGATCGAATTGGAGCGGGAACTCACCCAGGCTCGAGCGCGCATTGCCGAACTGGAAGCCGACGAACGGTAAAAACCAAATCACCGTTTGCTTGTCCATGACGGTGAAGAAACGCATCCACGACTGACACTTCGAGTTCGCCCATGCAAGCAAATGCCCTCCTGACCCAGGACGAGCTGGACTTCATCAGGACCATGCAGCACACGTTCCAGCCCGCCGCGGCTGAGTCGGCGTCGCACCTGACGGTCAATGGCGGCAGCCAGATCAAGGACTTGCTGACCCGTCTGATTGCCCAGGAGCAAGTGACCTTGCAGGCGCAGTTCGAAAACCAGCAGATGAGCTTTCCCCTGCAGCTGGTCGAAGACGAGTTTCACGCCCTGCAGTTACAGCTGGGTGCGCCGCACATCTATGAAGACGGCCCGATGATGCGTCCATGGCGCCTGACCCTGGAAACACCGGTGGCACTGGAAGACGAGCTGGGCCTGAGTACCGGCCTGTGGGTGCGGGAAATTTCGTTCAAGGGAGTGCTGCTGGAAATCCGCGATCAGCCCGAACCACCGCGCAGCTTCGACCTTTGGTTCAGCCCCACCAACGGCGCGCCGATCGCCCTGCACGGCATCCTCCAGCGACGTACCGGCCAGACCCTCGCCGCCTACAACTTGAGCGAGAGTCAGCAGAGCGAAATCGAACGGCTACGCGAGTACATTCTTCAGGCCCATCGCCAAGCCCATCCGGAACTGCACCCTCAGCTGTCCAAGTGACCCGCCAGGTACTGCTGCAAGCGCCGACGCATCAAGCGCCCTTCACTGCCCAGGCACGCCACCTGAGAACCGATCAGGCTGTCTTGGGCCAGCTCCGCAGCGTCTCCGGCCAATAGCAACGGACACTCAAATGCCAGGGCTAAACGCGCCAGTTGTTTGGGCAGGTCCGGCGCCGGGGGATGATTGGAGAACAGCACCAGCGCGTGAGGCGCCATGCGCTCACACACCAGGCTCAACTCTTCCAACGGCTGCCCCACTGCCAGTACTGTCACGGCAATGTCACTGCTACCAAGCAACAGTGCAGTCACCAGCAACTCCAGTTCCCGGCAATGTCCGGGAATTGCTGCCAGCATTACCCTGACAGGTTGCTGGTCAGCCGATAGCTGCAAACGCTGCAGCACCCGACCGCGCAGAAAACTATCGAGGAACAGCCACTCGCTGTGGTGGCCGAAGGCTTCCTGGGTGCTGCGTAACGCCTGCCAGACCGGCATCAGGATGTCCTGAAAAGCCACTACCAGTGGATAACTGCTGAACACCTGACCGTAGACTTGCTCCAGGCGACGCTCATCGAACGCTCTGAGGGCCTGGCGCAACTGCAGCTGCCATTGTTTGAAGTCATCCACAGAGGTCTGACTGCGCGGCGAATCAGCTGGCGGCTTGATGCTTTGGCTACGGGCGAGAATCTTGCCGACCTTGCTCACCGCCACGCCCCGCTCAACCCAACCGAGGATGCTGCGGACTTCGTCAATATCCGCCTGGGAATACAGCCGGTGCCCACTTTCGGTGCGCGTGGGCTGAATCAACCCATACCGACGCTCCCAGGCACGCAAAGTGACCGGATTGATACCTGTCAGACGGGAGACTTCGCGAATGGGAAACAGCTCCTCATGATCGAGGTCGCCAGGGTTCGACGAAGGCTGGGCAGGCTCAAACATTGCCGGAAAACCACGAATTCAGAAGACAAAGCACATTCTACTCTGCACGGCCGGAAGGCGACCATTAGCATTTCTATCTCCGGCGAGCAGCGAGCACTGACGAGTCAGGTTATTTCAGCAATAATCCGTGCGCGCTTTTTGCATGCAAGTAAATGCCGTCCACCACCCCGGACGCATTTCATGGGCAGGCCACCCGCCACGCCCCGTTGCCAGGAGATACACAATGCCTACCCCTCCCGTAACCTTGATGGTCACGCGCCGCGTCGCCGCTGGTCGCTATCAGGATCTGATGAGCTGGCTTCACGAAGGCGAACAACTGGCCACCGACTTCACCGGCTATCTGGGTTCCGGCGTCCTGGCCCCTCCCCCGCAAGGTGATGAGTTCCAGATCATCTTTCGCTTTACCAACGAACAGACTATGCAGGCCTGGGAGCACTCCGCCTCACGCAAGGCTTGGCTGGCGCGTGGCAATGGCCTGTTCGAACAGCCCCAAGAGCTGCGTGCCAGCGGCCTGGATGGCTGGTTCGGCAGCAATCCGGTACAGCGCCCACCGCGCTGGAAACAGGCCGTGGCAATCTGGTTGGCATTCTTTCCGGTTTCGCTGCTGTTCAACCTACTGTTCGGCCACTGGTTGAGCGTGCTGGAGCTGGTGCCGCGCATCCTGCTCAGCACTCTGGGGCTGACGCCGCTGATGGTGTATTTGTTCATTCCATTGTCGACCCGATTGCTGGCCAATTGGCTTAATGCCTCGGCACCCAGCGTCAACCCGCCGGGAGCGCGCAATCCTGCCTAGTTCGGGTATGCTGGGGGCCATCCACGCGAACCTGTAAAAGTTGACCGCCCCCACCATGAACAGCCCAATTCTTGTCACCGGAGCCAGCCAACGAGTCGGACTGGCGTTGGCCCTGAACCTGGCGCAGGCCGGCCATACAGTGGTCAGCGCCAGCCGCAGCAAAAACCCGGAAGCTGCACACCCGAACATCATCCAGTTGCAGATCGACCTGTGCCGCGAAGACGATCGCCTGGCCCTGGTCGAACACCTGCAGAGCAACTACGACGGCCTGCGGGCAATCATCCACAACGCCTCATTGTGGCTCGATGATGACCTGGCCAACCTCAACACCATGTTCAAACTGCACGTCGAGGCGCCGTATCACCTGAACCTGGCCCTCGGTGAGCAACTGCAGAAGCTGGACAAGGCCGACATCATCCACATCTGCGACGAGACCTCCTCACGCGGCAGCAAAAGCCATATCGGCTATGCCGCCACCAAGGCCGCGTTGCAGAATATGGTCCTGTCCTTTGCCGAGAAATACGCACCGACCGTCAGGGTCAACGCCATTTTGCCGGGGCTGCTGATCCTCAAGGAAAACAGCGACGAGGCTTACCGCCAGCAAACCCTGAAAAAAGCCTTGCTGGAATTTGAGCCCGGCGCGCAACCGCTGATTGAGGCGGTGCAATTTCTGCTCGAGAGTCAGTACAGCACCGGCAGCAACGTGGTCATCAACGGTGGCCGCCATCTGAAAAACCGCATCGCGGTAGACTGAACTGTCCTTGTTACGAGAATGACCATGAACGACCAACAGAAACTTGAACTCGAAGCCGCTGCGTTCCGTCGGCTGGTAGCACACCTGGACAGCCGCAAGGATGTCCAGAACATCGACCTGATGAACCTCTCCGGCTTCTGCCGCAACTGCCTCTCCAAGTGGTACAAGGCCGCTGCCGACGAGCGTCAGATCGAAGTGAGCATGGATCAGGCCCGCGAAGTGGTCTACGGCATGCCTTACGCCGAGTGGAAAGCTCAATACCAGAAAGAAGCCAGCGCCGAACAACAAGCGGCGTTCGCCAAAGGAAAGCCCAATGACTGATCTGAACACCCTGCGCCAAAGCCTGAACAGCGGCGAGCATGCCTTTGCCGATACCCTGGCGTTTATCGCAGCGCATTACGATTACCAGCCGCAAGCGTTCAGCAACGGTGGCGTGGAAAATGCCGCCGGGCAAAACGAAGGCTCGTGCAAGACCTTGGGCCTGGCCCTGCTGGAAGGTCTGAGCGATGAAGAAGCCCTGCTGGCGTTTGGCGAACACTATCGCTCAGTAGTGGCCACACCCGAGGGCAATGATCACGGCAATATCCGTGCGCTGATCGAGCATGGCCTGGCCGGGGTGAAATTCGCCGCCCAGCCGCTCAAGGCCCGCTAAAGGTCTTCAGCCGTCCTGGCGTATCGTCAGCCAGTTGCCCCTGCTGCAGCCACTGCAGGGCAATTGGCCAGAGCCGGGCCTGAAAGCGCTGGTGGAAAAAAGCAAAATGGCCGATATGCCTCTCGTCTATGTCGGCAGGGGCAATCCGCAAATGGCTACGCGGACTGGATTCAAAGTAAGCCAACAGCCGCTCGATCGCCGCGACCGTGCCGAAAGGATCATCACTCAAGCTGATCGCCAGGGTTTGCGCAGTGACGTGAGCAAAGGGCAGCTCCACCAGGGCCTTGCCACTGGGACGCAGCTCGTAGGCCGCGGTGAGTGTGCTCCAGTCCTTGACCACCCCGGCCGGGGTGTCTTCCAGCCATCCCAGGCGCTTGCCTGGGAAATAACCGCACAACCGCGTCAGTAGCGGCATCAGCACATGCCATTTGCCAAACAGTTGCCAACGACTGTCGACGGCATAATCGCGCCAGTAGGCAAACTGCGCACCGACCGTGACCAACCTGCGCACACGCCTGGACGACGCCGCCAACCCCGCCGCACAGCCGCCAAAGCTATGACCGACGACATCAATGGGTTGCCCGGGAAACTCGCGCAAGGCACGCTGAACCATCGCCTCGAAATCCAGGGCACCCCAGTCGGTCCATGACGCCTGGAAGTGACGTAGCGAAGCCGGACGCGACTCACCAATGCCACGATAGTCATAGGTCATGACATCGAAGCCGTGGCTGAACAGATACTCGGCAAAACGTGCGTAATAGCGGCTGCACACTGATGTGGCGGCGTTGATGATCACCACCGGGCGCGTGCTGACCACCTGTTCATGGCGCCAACAGCAGCCGCCGAGCGGATAACCGTCGGCAGCGATCTGCACAAAGGGATGCGCGCTGTTACTTGAGACTGGCAGCGGTGGAAACGCTTCGAGACTGCTCATCGACCTCTTATGCCGAAGCCGCTACCCGCGGCGCCGGGACCTTGCGCAGGCCGCAAAGGCGAGAGCCATCGTAACGGGTTTCACGGAACAGGCGCCAGCGTCCGAACAGGCCATACACATGCATCACTCGCCCCTGTTCGTGATAGCCCATACGGATATGCAGTTTCAGCGCCGGGATGTTGTGGCTTTCACAGACGTCTACCACTTTGTTGCAACCCTGGGCGCGCATGGCGTCCCATAGTGCGACCTGGGCATCCACCGACAACCGCGTACCGAAAAAAGCGCGGGTCATTTCGCCACCGAACTCAAAGAACTCCCCAGGTTTTACCGGGAAGGTACAACCGTAATAGTGGCGGTCGTGGTAGTCGCGCATGCTGCCGAAAATAAAGGCCACGGCATCGCCCTTGTCATCCAGGTACATATGCCCGGTATGGCCTTCGGCTGCCAGCTCGCGCATGGTCTGCACGCGGTCACCGAAATAACGGGCAAAAGCGTCGGCGTTTTCCGGGGTGATATCGACCCGCCGTACAGGCGGGTGATCGCGCAGTTTATGCGCAGGGACGGGGCTGACCAGATCGCGCTCCATCCACAGCAATTCCCAGTGGAAGAAGATGTAGCGTTCGCAGAGTGTTTTCAGGGTCTTCTGGAGACCTTTTTGCCTGATCCGCTCTTTTAGTTTCTGCAATCCACTCATGGCGTCTCCTAGTGACCCGGGCGGTTGGAAGGGCAGCTAGAGAGTGGTATAGATCAGCGCGGCGAGGGAATGGCAAAGGGCCATTGACGGACTTGTTTCAAATTGTGTTTCGGTGCTGCAACAGTTGCCACACCTTGACTAAAACAGGTGTGGCAACAAGGCCTTAGCAGCGCCTGGTTACAGCTCGATGCAGTCAAACCGTACGTCGGTAGCCACATCGGCGTCGTAGTCAACGTCTTGGCGCTTGAAACCGAACAGCTTGAGGAACTCGTCCTTGTAGTACTGGTAATCGGTCACGCTGGACAGGTTTTCGGTGGTCACGGTCGGCCAAAGGGCTTTGCAGGCATCCTGGACGTCATCACGCAGTTCCCAGTCGTCCAGGCGCAGACGCCCTTCTTCGTCCAGCGCCGCTGGCGCGCCATCTGCACGGTACAGACGGTCACGGAACAGACGGTCGAGTTGATCCTGAGTGCCTTCGTGAACGTTCTTCTCCTTCATGATCTTGAAGACCATGGACAGGTACAGCGGCATTACCGGGATGGCCGAACTGGCCTGGGTAACCACCGACTTCAGCACCGCGACATTGGCGCCGCCACCGACCTTGGTGTTCAGACGCTTGGCGGTCTCGTCCAGGTCCATCTTGGCCTTGCCCAAAGCACCGTGCCAGTAGATCGGCCAAGTGATTTCAGTACCGATATAACTGAACGCCACGGTACGCGCTTGTGGCGCCAATACGCCGGCGGCATTCAGGGCATCGATCCACAACTGCCAGTCCTGACCACCCATGACGGTCACAGTGTCGGCAATTTCCTGCTCGCTAGCCGGCTCAATCGACGCTTCGATGATGGTGTCTTTGTTGGTGTCGATAGCGGTCGACTGGTACGGCTGGCCAATCGGCTTGAGCGCCGAGCGCACCAGTTCACCGGCACGCTCGCCTGCAGAGGCAGGCAGCTTGCGAACTGGCGACGCCAGCGAATAGACCACCAGGTCAACCTGGCCGCCCATTTCGTTCTTGATCAGTTCGATCACCTTGGCCCGCGCTTCATCGGAGAAGGCGTCACCATTGATCGACTTGCTGTACAGGCCTTCTGCCTTGGCGAACTTGTCGAACGCGGCGGCGTTGTACCAGCCGGCAGTACCTGGCTTGGTCTCAGTACCCGGCTTCTCGAAAAACACGCCCAGGGTATCGGCACCAAATCCAAACGCTGCGGTGATGCGCGCAGCCAGGCCGTAGCCGCTGGAGGCACCGATCACCAGGACCTTTTTCGGCCCATCCTTACGCACGCCCTGCTTGCGGGTGGCTTCGATCTGATCACGTACGTTCAGCTCGCAACCGGTTGGATGCGTAGTGGTGCAGATAAAACCGCGAACTTTAGGATGGATGATGGCCAATGTCTGTACCTCGTCAGTGAATATGCTGAGGGAGCCGAATCGCGGGGACTCGTGGTTCCGTTGCTGTGAGGGTGAGACTACACCCGCAGCGTTGCCGACACATCCGGCTCCCTGGAATCCGTCAGGGCGCTACTTTGTCACAGCGTGGAAAACTTCAGCAACTGCTGATCTCAGACCCTGAACGCGCCGATCAACCGCTTCAACTCCAGTACCTGCGCCGACAGCTGACGGCTGGCATCCTCGGTCTGGTGCGCGCCTTGGGTGGAATGTTCGGCCGCCCGATTGATCTCGACGATGTTCTGGTCGATGTCGTGAGCGACGGCGGTCTGCTGCTCCACTGCAGCGGCGATCTGCTGGTTCTGGTCGACAATGCTGCCCACCGCCCCAAGAATGTTCTCCAGCGCCTGCTGCACCTGCTGTGACTGCCCAACCGTGCCGGCAGCCACCTGGTGGCTGGCATCCATGGCTTTGACCGCTGCACCGACGCCACCCTGCAGCCGGGAAATCATCTGCTCGATTTCTTCGGTGGAGTGTTGGGTGCGCTTGGCCAAGGTACGTACCTCGTCGGCCACCACGGCAAAGCCCCGCCCCTGCTCACCGGCGCGCGCCGCTTCGATGGCCGCATTGAGGGCCAGCAGGTTGGTTTGCTCGGCAATGCTTTTGATCACCTCCAACACCCGACTGATGGCCTGGCTGTCGCTGGCCAATTGGTGGATCACCACCACCGACTGATCGATTTCGCCGGCCAGACGCACGATGTTGCCCTGCTGCGACTCCACCAGGCCACGGCCACTGACGGTCTCCTGATTGACGCTGTGGGCACTGTTAACTGCCGCTGCAGCGCTGCGCGCCACTTCCTGGGCGGTGGCCGACATCTGGTTCATTGCCGTGGCGACCTGCTCGATCTGCCCGCGCTGGCCACTGACAGCCTGGTTACTCCGGGCCGACACCGCATGGACCTGTTCGGCCTGGCGCCCGACTTCGACCACCGTGTGGCCTACCCGCTCAATCAGATCGTGAATACGCCGGACGGTGCCATTGAACACCGCGCCCAACTCCCCCAGTTCATCACGGCTACTGGCGCGAAAGTTCACCGTCATGTCACCGGCAGCGACTTTGTCCATGACCGCGCCCAAGGTTTTCAGCGTGTGGCGAGTCGACGCATAGAAGCCGCCATAGAGGTACATGATCATCAAAAACACCCCGGCCAGTGCCGACACCAGCACAATCATGTGCAGTCGGTGCTCGCCCAGACGTTGCTGCAATTGTTGATCGAGAAATTCGCCGGTGGCGGTGTTCAGGGCGTAGGTCTGCGCCATCAACTGACTGACCTGCTGATAAAAGGCCGACCACGGCGCATCAAGGGTTTCGGCCATCACCACCTGCTCTTCGAACAGTTCGCCGGCCTGTTTCAATGACGCCTGGCTGCTGACGGCCAGGCTGCCCAGGTGCGCTTGCGCCCCTGGCTCGGTGGCCAAAGCATCCTGGACCCTGAGCGCGTAATTGGCCGAGAGCTTGTCCAGGCGTTGGAGCAAATCCTCAAAGCGCGTGCTGACCGCGGAACTGAGAAAGCCCTGGCCCAAGGAATAGGCCCCCATTGCCCGCCCTTCACCCAGCGTCTGGGTGATTTCCGGGGTAACAGTGGTCATCAGCTCGGTTAGCTGGCGAATTGCCGAGTCGCTGTCTTGATTAAGCCCAGCCTGACTGGCAATCACTTTGCTCAGCACCTGAGCCTGGCCAAGCAGTTTGTCCAGGTAAGCGACCTTGCTCAACAACGATGATTCAGCCTGGGCAGCCTTGAGCAGGCTGAGCATTTCATCACGTTTGTCGTGAAAATCCTTGGCTTGGGCTTCGTCGGAACTGACCGCCGTCAGCCCGTTCAAGCGCTGCAGCAGCTGATTCTCCAGCGTACCAATTTGCGCCTCAATGTCTTCTGCCTTGCCCGACTGACCGAGCACGGCATTGATCTGCACCAAGTTGCCCAAGGTTTCCAGATCGCCACGCAACGCCAAACTGTTGCCCAGCAGTTCCAGGCTTTGCAGCTCAACTTCAGTGGCATGAAACTGCGCATAGGAGTCACGGACCAGGTAATAGTTGGTCACCAGCATGGGCAGGAAAAACAGGATACTTATCAGGCTGAATTTCATCCCGAAACTCAACCGATTCATCAGCGCGATGGCCGGATACAACAGGCTCTTCACGGGTGGTCCCCTCCGATTCTTATTGTTCTGCGCGCACAATGGCACTAGGCCACTTATGATTATCACCAGCGCCTGTATAACGCATATCGGAACAGGGTTTTGTAACTTAAGGTAAATCGGAGTGGGGCAGACCAACGGCTGCCCCACCCGCACCCGTCAACCGAGAACAGTCCACAAGGCAAAACAGGCGTACCAGAGCACTGCCGAGCGCAGCAGCAGCTCCCACAGAGAATCCAGACCGACCAGGCCTTCGGGCCCCGCGGGTGCGCCCTGTGGCATATCGCCGGCGACCTGACCGATCGAGGCAATCAGTTTGGGCGCGGGAATATGCCAATTGAGCAGCTCATGCAGCATCACCCGGCTGACCGCGACAAAGTTGCCGACCAACGCAAAGCTCACACCGAGCATCCGCACCGGAGCCCAGTCAAAGGCATGGCGCAATTGTTCAGCACGTTCACGCAATGGCGCCCCATGAGCATGCTCGGCCGTCAGGGCGAGCAAGCGGTAGGCCAGTGCAGCGGCGGGCCCCAACAGGACATACCAGAAGATCACCGCAAAAAAACTCTGATAGGCCTGCCATAACAAATGGCCCTGAACCCGCTCGAGCAGGGTCGATGCATCATCACCGGTCACTCCCAGGTCGCGCTCGGCCACATGCACCGCTGCCTGTTCATCGCCCCGCCGCCAGGCATCACGAAACGGTCCCAAGGAAGCTTTTACATCGCCCCGCCCCAAGCTGTAGATCAGCACCAGCAGGTGCACGGGCAAGGCCAACAGGCCATAGGCAACCGGTTGTAGCACTTGGTTCAGCATGGCCACTACAACCACCGGCATCAGCACCAGGATCGACAGCAGCCACCATGGATGACTCTTGCCGCTGCGCTCCAGCCGCGCAAGTTCAGTGCAAAAGAAACCATCGCGTTGCAGTTGCTGACGCAGTGCCGAGAACTTCTCGACCCACAGCACCAGTAACAACACCAGAAAACTCATGATCTATCCTCACTGTCCTTGAGGGCCGCGCGGTAGCGCGACCAATTGAACGCCGGGCCCGGGTCGGTCTTGCGGCCCGGTGCAATGTCGCTGTGGCCACGAATCCGTTCGCTGCCAATCGCCGGCCACGCTGCCTGGATCTCACGTGTCAGCGCCTCCAGCGCCTGATACTGGGCATCGCTGAAGGGCAACTCATCGGTGCCCTCCAGTTCGATGCCGATGGAAAAGTCGTTGCACGCCTCACGCCCCTCGAAGCTCGACACCCCCGCATGCCAGGCGCGGTCCAGGCAGGACACAAATTGGGTGATTTTGCCGTCACGTTCAATCAGAAAGTGCGCCGACACGCGCAGGTGCTTGATTCCATCGAAGTAAGGGTGTTCGCTTGGGTCCAGACGATTCTGGAAAAATTCCTGGACCTTACCGGTGGCGAACTGCGCCGGTGGCAGGCTGATGTTGTGAATCACCAGCAGGGAGATGACCTCGCCGTCAGCGCGAGTATTGAAGTTCGGTGAAGGGCAGTGGGTAATACCGGCGAACCAACCTGTAGAGCGGTCCAGTTGCATAGAAAATCCTGAAACACGAGGGCACTGCCTCAGTATGCCCCGAGGCGTGACGGGATGCATCGTTAAAACGCGCAGGCTACTAGCGCGCCTGATGACGACGCAACTGGCTGACCACCGAGTCCAGTGCCCGATCAAATAGCAACGTGTCATCAAGCAGGCGCACATCACCACGACGCAAGGCCACCGCCAGCGCCATAGGTGAATACTCGCGCACCTTGAGGCCGGTACGATTGACGAAAATCAGCGAATCGGTGCTGTCGATCTGCGCAATCAACTTGCACCGCTGCACCTCGCCGCCCTCTATCAACTCAAGCCAATTGCCAATACGCAAACGCTGCGCCTGCAACAGCGCCGGGTCATCATCGGCTAGGTGTACTGGGCTCTGAACAGATGGCTCCTGCTCCGGGCTGGGCAACACGATTTCATCAAGCACCAACACCCGCTCGCTTGCATCCTTGAGCGGGGCAATGCCAGCGAACCGAGTCTCGAACACTTGCACGTGCAAGGCTTGCAACTGGGCAAAGAACTCGCGAGTGGCAAAAGGATCGAAAGCGGCACTGGCCAGGCCATCGCGCAGCGCCTTGAGCAGGCCGGGCACCACCTCCAGCAGGCGCAGCCGTGCGGGCGGCTCGCTGTGCAACTCCACACTCCAGATCAGCTCATCCATGGTTTCCAGCGCCCCCAGCCACGGGGTCGAGGTATCCCCGTGCTTGAGGCAGGCCAACAACAGCACCTGGCTCCAGGCCTCTTCAAGCAGGCGCACCACAAACCGCGGCAAGGTTTTGCCCAGCAGCCGGCGATTGAGTTCCTGTTGCACGCGCTGACGTGCCATCTGGGTACGCGCACGGCCTTCTTCGGCATCTCGGGTGCGTTGTTCGAGCAACTCGTTTCGTCGCCGCTCATCACTATTGAAGGCAAGAAACTCGGCAAGTAGATCGGCAAAGATCGCCGGATCATCGTTAAAGTCATTGAGCAGACGCTGGACGATTTTTTCCACCCGCACATACAGCGCGTCGCGCTGACAGTCGTCACTGGCACCCCAGCCCACGGCCGCCGTGGCGATTTCGTTGAGCAAACGCCGGGCTGGATGACTGCTGCGACTGAAAAAACGCTTGTCCAGCACCGCGACCTTGAGCATGGGGATCTGCATGCGTGCGATCAGAGTGCGCAGCGAATGCGGCAGATTGCTGTCGCCATGAATGAAGTCGAAGAGCATCGCGACCAAATTGATCACGTCCTCGTCCACGACCTCAACCTTACGGTAGGTGCCGCTCTTGACGCTGACCCGAGTCAGTAGCTGTTCAAGTTGCTGATGCAGGTTGAAATCGTCGACTTCTGCAGCCGGTGGCACAAAGTGCTGCAGGTGCGAAAGCAGGCGTAACAAGTCTCGGGTACTGATCGGCTGCATGGGCGTGCTGGCCTCCAGACGCGGAGCAACACGTCCACGCACTCTTGCCAACAGGTTTTGCAGGGAAGCAAACACCGCCTGTTCGTTGGCATCGAGCTCAACGTCCTGATCATCGCGCAGATCGTGCTTGATCACATCCTGTGGACTTGGTGCGGGGCGGTCTTGAGTGCGGCGCCGAGGCACCGCTTTGAGCTCGGGCAATACACCGGTGACCAGCAGCAAATGATTGGCTTCGCCATAGAGCTGATCAGCATCCTGCAGAACATAACGCTCGAACAGTTTAAGGATGATCAACTTGACCTTGATACCCACGCCCAGATTGCGTCCGGCCTGGAGAAAATAGCCGCACAGCATCGCCGGTGCCAACGGATTGCCCTGTGTACTAAGGGGTTGCCCGGTCAAGGTGGCAAAGCGCAGAGTCAACTGGTCAAGGGCCAGACCATCACAGGCCAGAACCCGGTTGACCATGGCGTCCACGGTCACGGTGCGCTCCAGTGCATCATTGCCCAACAACGCCGGCCGATCAAAACTTGCGCTCGCCAAAAGTTCAGGCAGCGGCTCACCCTGGCCGATCCGCATGAAGGCATCATAGAAACAGTCGAGGTAACCACGCTCAATGCTCTTGCGTTTGAGGCGCAGGTCGCGCATGGCTTCAAAAAGGAAGTTCTGCTCGCTGTTACTGGTTGCCTTGTCGGCCATCTCGAACAGCGTGTCGTCAGCATTGTCGAACAGCGCCTGCAGACCTTGGCGCAAGTGCAGCGCGGCCTTGTCACGAACCTGCAAAAGCACCACCGGCAGACGAGCAAGAGGCGTAGTAAACGCCTGATCGATGGCGGCCTTGATCGGCACCACCTTGCCGTCGTTATACATCCCGGACTCCTTGCAGGGTTAGTCTTGTTATTAAGCGAGGCTTCGTCAAAGTCATGACGTCAAATACAAGTCGCATTATCTGGCAAAATCAACACACTCGCCAGCGTGGGCTGAAAGTCCTGCGCCGGGGGATAGACTGGTGAATCGGCGAAAAGCTCATTTCGCCTGACCAAAGGTCAGGATGCCGTGCTTGCTGCAACTGCGCCCCGCCCTGCCCTATAATCCCGGGCACTTAGCTTGTGGAGCCTGCCATGCCGAATTTACGCCTCGCCGACCTGACCGCCGAAATCGAAGCCAACGTACGCCGTGCGCTGCTCGAAGACATTGGCAGTGGCGACATCACCGCCCAACTGATCCCGGCCGAGCGCCTGGCCAAGGCCGCCATCATTACCCGCGATGATTGTGTGATCGCCGGCACTGCCTGGGTTGATGCCGTGTTTCGTCAGCTTGATCCTCGGGTGGCGGTGCATTGGCAAGTTAAAGATGGCGAGCGAGCGCAGGCTAACCAGCCGTTGTTTCACCTTGAAGGCCCGGCCCGCTCACTGCTCTCAGGCGAGCGCAGCGCCCTGAACTTCCTGCAAATGCTGTCCGGCGTGGCCACCCATGCGCAGTTTTTTGCCGATAAAGTCGCAGGCACTCAGGTCAAACTCCTCGACACCCGCAAAACCCTGCCGGGCCTGCGCCTGGCACAGAAGTACGCCGTCACTTGCGGCGGCTGTCACAACCATCGTATTGGTCTGTTCGATGCCTTCCTGATCAAGGAAAACCACATCGCTGCCAGCGGTGGTATCGCCCAAGCGATCAATGCCGCCCACAAGATCGCCCCCGGCAAGCCGGTGGAAGTTGAAGTGGAAAGTCTCGAAGAGCTCAAACAAGCCCTGGATGCTGGTGCCGACATCGTCATGCTCGATGAACTGAGCCTGGACGACATGCGCGAAGCCGTGCGTATGAATGCTGGCAAGGCCAAGCTCGAAGCCAGCGGCGGGATCAACGAAAGCACCCTGCGGGTGATTGCCGAGACGGGTGTGGATTACATCTCGATTGGCGCCATGACCAAAGATGTGAAGGCGGTGGATCTGTCGATGCGACTAAGCCTCTGAGGTTTAGCGCAGGCACAAAAAAACCGGCTCAATAGCCGGTTTTTTATGGCAGGACGATCAGAACGAAGCGTTCTGCAGACCGTCCAGGTAACGCTCGACATCCAGCGCCGCCATGCAACCGGCACCGGCAGAGGTGATGGCCTGACGGTATACGTGGTCAGCCACGTCGCCCGCAGCGAACACACCTTCAACATTGGTCGCGGTAGCGTTGCCGTCACGGCCGCCATTGACCACCAGGTAGCCGTCCTTGAGGGTCAGCTGGCCTTCGAACAGCGAGGTGTTCGGGGTGTGGCCGATGGCGATGAACACGCCGTCAACCTTGATTTCATCGAAGCTGCCGTCGTTGTTTTTCAGACGTGCACCGGTGACACCCATGTCGTCGCCCAGGACTTCATCGAGGTTGGCGTTGAGTTTCAGCTCGATCTTGCCTTCGGCCACACGGGCGTTGAGCTTGTCGATCAGAATCTTCTCGGCACGGAAGGTCTCGCGACGGTGGACCAGAGTCACTTTGCTGGCAATGTTGGCCAGGTACAGAGCTTCCTCAACCGCAGTGTTACCACCGCCAACCACCGCTACAGGCTTGTTGCGGTAGAAGAAACCGTCGCAGGTTGCGCAGGCGGAAACACCTTTGCCCATGAACGACTCTTCCGACGGCAGGCCCAGGTAACGGGCGCTGGCACCCGTGGCGATAATCAGTGCGTCACAGGTGTAAGTGGCGCTGTCGCCCTTGAGGGTGTACGGCTTGCTGGCCAGGTCAACGGCATTGATGTGGTCGAACACCACTTCAGTTTCAAAACGCTCAGCGTGTTCCTGCATCCGCTGCATCAGCGCCGGGCCGGTCAGGCCATGGGCGTCGCCCGGCCAGTTGTCGACTTCGGTGGTGGTGGTCAGCTGGCCGCCGGCCTGCATGCCGGTGATCAGCAGCGGCTTGAGGTTGGCGCGCGCCGCGTAGACCGCTGCGCTGTAACCGGCAGGGCCGGAACCGAGAATAATCACTCGCGAATGACGTACTTCAGACATGACACGCTCCTGTCGAGGTGGGCACTGAATTGCCCACATCGTAACGCCGGGATCGCCGGCTGGAATAAAAAAGAACCTGCGAAGCACTTGGGGAAGGCTTTTGGCCGCAGGTTCTGAAAATCGTTAAAGCGCAGCCTTACAGGCTGGCAGCGTTTTCTGCCAGGTAGTCAGCAACGCCCTTGGCGTCAGCCTTCATGCCTTTTTGGCCTGGACGCCAGCCGGCTGGGCAGACTTCGCCGTGCTGTTCAGTAAACTGCAGGGCTTCAACCAGGCGGATCATCTCGTCGACTTCACGACCCAGCGGCAGGTTGTTGACCACCTGGTGCTGAACCACGCCTTGCTGGTCGATCAGGAACGAGGCACGCAGTGCCACGCCGTCTTCGTGCTCGATACCGTAGGCGCGAGCGATCTCATGCTTGACGTCGGCAACCATGGTGAACTCGACTTCGCCAATACCGCCCTTCTCGACCGGCGTGCTGCGCCAGGCATGGTGGGTGAATTGCGAGTCGATGGAGACACCAACCACTTCAACACCCAGCTCACGGAATTTATCCATGCGATTGTTGTGGGCAATGATTTCCGACGGGCAGACAAAGGTGAAGTCCAGCGGCCAGAAGAACAGCACGACGTATTTGCCGCGCAGGGAAGAAAGCTTGAAGCTGTCGACAATCGAACCGTCGCCCAACACCGCCGCCGCATCGAAATCAGGGGCTTGTTTGTTGACCAGAATGCTCATGAAAACTCCTTGAAGATTAGAATTCGAAGGCGTTGAAAAGATGTGCGCACTTTAGCGAGGCCGCAGAGATTAAGGAAATATCCTTAGACAATCCACCTTATAGGCCAGCTCTATTCATCCCTAAGTACTACAGTTGTTTGTCTATGAGGGCTTGCCCGATGGCGTGCCGAGCTTTTGTTACAGCCCGTTGCGCCGATTGCGCCGCGCTTTCGTCGACCGCTCAAACTCGGTAAGGTCATCGCGTTTGCCTTTACCCGGAGTTCTCTATGCAAGCCCCTGTACTCTCTGGCCCTCAGTACCTGCGTGAAGGACTGAAATTGGTCCTGAGCCCGAGCCTGCGCCTGTTCGTGTTACTACCGCTGGTGGTCAACCTGCTGCTTTTCGTCGGCCTGATCTACTTTGCCGGACATCAGTTCAGCCTCTGGGTCGACACGCTGATGCCCAGCCTGCCGAGCTGGCTGAGTTTTCTCAACTACGTGCTCTGGCCCTTGTTCGTCGCCCTGGTGGCGCTGATGGTGTTTTTCACCTTCACCATGCTGGCCAACATCATCGCCGCGCCGTTCAATGGTTTCCTCGCGGAAAAAGTCGAAGTGGTGGTGCGTGGCACTGATGACTTCCCTGCCTTCAGCTGGGCTGAACTGATCGCCATGGTGCCGCGCACCCTGGGCCGCGAAATGCGCAAGCTGGGCTATTTCCTGCCACGTGCAATCGCCCTGTTCATCCTTTCGCTGATCCCGGTGGTGAACATCATTGCCGCGCCACTGTGGTTGCTGTTCGGTATCTGGATGATGGCCATCCAATACATCGACTACCCGGCCGACAACCACAAGATGAGCTGGCAGGACATGCTCGCCTGGTTGCGCGCCAAGCGCTGGCAGAGCCTGGGTTTTGGCGGCATCACCTACCTGGCGTTGATGATCCCCTTCGTCAATATTCTGATGATGCCAGCGGCCGTGGCCGGGGCGACCTTGTTCTGGGTGCGTGAGCGCGGGGCGGAGAACCTGGTGAGCCAACGCTGAACCGGTCATGACTGACAAAGCCCCCATTCGCTAATCACGCTTGAACTGCCCTTTCCCAGCCAACTGATACACAAGGCTGGTACACATGGCATTGATAGCGCAACCATTCCGGCCCCCCGACTCGGGCATCTACTACCTCCGACGCAGGGTGCCGGATGACATTCGACAGGTGATCGGCAAAACTGAAATTCGCCGTTCGCTGAATACACGAAACCATCAACAAGCCAAGGCTGCATTTGTAATCGCATATGCAGAGTCCGAACGTTTTTTTCAACAGATGCGCAGCGGTCATTCGGGCCTGATTGCTTCACCACGTTTTGATCCGTTCCCAATCCCGATCTGTACGCACGCGACCACCGCGAGTGAAAGCGAAAGCTCACCCACCAGAAAGCCCCTAAGGCTGTTGGCGCTGATTGAAAACTGACCCACCCTGCCAATTGAAAAATGACCATGCAAGTTCTAGGCGCTGTAGCCGAATTTGAACGGGACCTTCTGATTGAACGGACCCAGCAAGGATTGATGCGTGCGAAAGCTGAAGGGAAAAAACTTGGTCGTCCGGTCGCAGTGAAAACCACTGCTCCTAAACCCCGGTTTGGGTCCCATGGACAACATAGAGAAGCTAGCGAAATTTGGGACCGACCACTATTTTTGCTTGGTACTCACTTAGTCACCAAATCGCCAGTGCACAAGCATGGCCCGTTCCGTATTCTGTGCTCGAAGGTAGACACTACTGCAAGCTACAGATTAAAATCCTAAAATAGGATTTTTTGGCGGAACCATGAACGACACCGAAACCATCAAAAAGCCACGCACCAGTACTGTTGGGCGCGCTAAGGCTTTGAAGTCATCAGCACCGCCCAGCCAGCCTCTATATGAGGATGGTGCGGTCTCACTCGCATTCGGTAACAGTTTGGATCATTACGATCGCTGGGATACACCCACTGTGATCGTGTCCGATGGTGCTTATGGCATCCTGGGCTTTGAGGGCGACACATCGGATCACCTCAATATCCCAAAGTGGTACGAACCCCATATCGAGGCGTGGAGCAAGCGAGCCACCCCGCAAACCACTCTCTGGTTTTGGAACTCCGAAATCGGATGGGCGGCGGCTCATCCCATCTTGGAAAAGCACGGTTGGCGTTATGTTAACGCCAATGTTTGGAACAAGGGCAAAGCTCATGTGGCAGGGAATGTCAATACCGCCAAAATACGACGTTTCCCCGTTGTATCTGAAATCTGCGTTCAGTATGTATTTGAAGCAAGAATCAATAACGATACGTTGCAGCATTGGCTTTATAAAGAATGGAAGCGAACCGGGCTGACTATGAGATCAGCAAACGAAGCTTGTGGGGTCAAAGATGCAGCTACTCGGAAGTACCTAGACCAAGGTCACCTGTGGTATTTCCCCCCACCTGAAGTCTTTGCCAAAATGAGTGCTTACGCCAACGAGCACGGCAAACCCGAAGGCCGTCCCTACTTTTCACAGAACGGCATCCACCCCATGATGGAGGATGACTGGTCCAAGATGCGTTCAAAATTCTATTGTCCGCACGGCTGGATGAACGTTTGGGATCGCCCCCCTCTCAAAGGATCTGAGCGCATCAAAGTGCCTGATACTGGCAGCAAGGTAGCCCACTTAAATCAGAAGCCTTTGGATCTGATGAAGTTGATCATTGAGGCATCCTCACAGCCCAATGACACGATCTGGGAGCCCTTCGGGGGGCTGTTCTCTGCCAGCCTTGCTGCAAAGCAAACGCAGCGGCGAGCGTTTTCAGCTGAACTTGATCCCGACTATTTTCAGCTAGCTTTGACTCGATTTCAGACCGAACCCGATCTATTTACTTAACCAAGGCCTTTTCGGCATCCACGTCTTGGATGCCAAATTTTTCCGTCAGAGCCGTTTTTAAAGCGGCTGTTCCCTTTTCAGTCTTCATGCCACGAAGTAGCTTATTCCATTGACCAATCGTCATGCCGTGGTACTCCATCGCATAGATGGATTTCGCAAAGGCTTCGACACCGGCATGCCCGACACGATCTAATTTGGCAAAATTAGTATCCAAGCGGTAATCGAATCGGCCCGTCAATATCTTTAACTTCTGCTGATACTCAGCTGATGGTGAGTATTTTTTTGCGTCAGCTCCCCATGATTCAAGCAAACCAGCAGCCTCTGCTAATTTCTGGGATTCAATCTGCAAATTGTCGTTCGCCTGCCACTTGTAGCCTGCGGTATTGGTCTGCTGCAGATTTTTGGTTCGCGTCTTCGTATCCTGCGGTTCCAACACCAAATAACCAGGCGGCTTGTGATAGTGTTCGTCTCGAGCACACGCCACAGACGCCCCTGAAGCGACTGCAATGCCAATGATCTTCGGTCTCCCAAATATTAAGAACTCAGGCAGCCACGCTATCAGCGCAACGTGAGTTTGATCGCCCGAAAAATGGGTTTGACTGTCCTTGAATCGCCCAGTGATTTCGGTTGCCAGTGGGAACCATGCTTTGATTTCAAAACCTGGAGTCGGTTCTACCCCTCCATCAAAGATGATGTCTGGGAATCCAGGATCTTGGCGGATCCATTTTCCTAGCGATTTGAAATCATCTTTCTCGTTCAAAAATTCGCAGGTGTTGAACTCGATCATGTTTCCCAGCAATGGGGACAGCTTCGAGATAATTTTGGCAAGGTTTACTGCCGCTTCTGGGGAAACCGGCTTGCTGACTGCTAGCACGTCAAAGATGTGTCCGGGGAGTTCATTCAGATGCTGACTTGCCGCCTGGATGACTTGGTTTGTATTCATTAGTCGCACCGAGAATGGAATCAAATAGCGCTGCCGCCTCCATACCAAGGGCATCGCAAACAGAAACGAATTCCACTACGTCGAGGCGACGCTCACCGCTTTCGTATTTCGAAACGAAGGATTGAGGTTTTCCGAGGCGCGAGGCTAATTCCGCTTGCGTCAACCCTTGACGCTCGCGAGCCATCGCCATTATTCGGCGGAAAGCCCCATAGGCGGGCGTGTGTAGAGATTTGACCATAACGCGAGTGTCTAACCTCTTCTGGGATATCCCAAATCGGGTTTAGTAGATTCCATCAAAGGAATTTACCCCTTTCCAGAATTGAGTTATGCCGACAGCTTTTCAAGGCATTCATATCACTGATACATTTCCCGCTCACTCCTTTGGGAAAGGGCTGTGAACGACGTGGCTTTCGGGCGGTGTATACCCATTTTCCAATACATCGACTACCCGGCCGACAACCACAAGATGAGCTGGCAGGACATGCTCGCCTGGTTGCGCGCCAAGCGCTGGCAGAGCCTGGGTTTTGGCGGCATCACCTACCTGGCGTTGATGATCCCCTTCGTCAATATTCTGATGATGCCAGCGGCAGTGGCCGGGGCAACCATGTTCTGGGTGCGCGAGCGCGGCGCTGAAACGATGGTGGTACAAGCAAGCTGATCCGCAGCTTGATCTGGGTCACGGCAGCATTCCCCTACAAGGCACATGGTTATTGAAACTATAAGCCTGTAGGGGAGCGCACCATGTATAGACCGTTGACGTTGATGTTTGGATTGATTCTGGGAGGCCAGGCCTGGGCTGCCGCCTCCGCCAGCGAACCGATCCTGCCGGTGCAACCAGCGAAAGTCACTGATACCGCCAAGGTTGAGCTGGGCAAACAACTGTTCTTCGATCCGCGCTTGTCCAAGTCCGGCTTCATCTCCTGCAACTCTTGCCACAACCTGAGCATGGGCGGCAGTGACAACTTGCCCACCTCCATCGGTCACAATTGGCACCAGGGTCCGATCAACTCGCCTACCGTGCTCAACTCCAGCATGAGCATCGCGCAGTTCTGGGATGGTCGCGCCGCCACCCTTCAGGAGCAGGCAGGGGGGCCTATCGCCAATCCCGGAGAGATGGGTTTCACCCATGACCTGGCGGTGGATGTACTGCGTTCCATCCCACAGTACAAAGCCTCGTTCAAGCAGGTGTATGGCGATGATGGCATCAAGATTGACGATGTCACCAACGCCATTGCCGCCTTCGAGGAAACCCTGGTCACGCCTAACGCGCCGTTCGACCGTTGGTTGAAGGGTGACAAACAAGCCATCAGTGCCACTGCCGCGCAAGGCTATCAACTGTTCAAGAGCATCGGCTGCGTCGCCTGCCACAATGGCGAAGCGGTGGGTGGCAGCTCCTTCCAGAAAATGGGCATGGTCGAACCTTACACCACGAAAAATCCGGCCCAGGGTGTCGCGGGCCTGACGGGCAAGGATCAAGACCGCATGCTGTTCAAGGTGCCAACCTTGCGCAACGTCGCCCTGACCTACCCCTACTTCCATGATGGCGCTTATTGGAACCTGGAAGAGGCGGTGGACGTCATGGCCCGCCTGCAGCTGGGGCGCAGGCTGAGCAGCGATGAGGTCGGCCAGATCGTCGCATTCCTCGACACCCTGACCGGCGATCAGCCGAGCTTCAAGCTGCCGATGCTGCCGCCGTCTTCGGCGCAGACACCACGTCCGTCACCGTTCAACTAACGGCCGCGGCAACAATCAGCTCGATGGCCTGGCGGGCAATCGGTGACAAGGTACGCCCGGCATGACAAACAATCGCACTGGCAATGCTGCAGCCACCTCCGGGCAGACCGGGCTGCAGCAACGCCCCCACATCGCCGATTGCACCACTGCGTAAATCCTCCTCAAGCCAGGCACGCCAGGTAAACAACAGCGAGTCACTGCCCAACGTGGTGCTGCGCAACAACTGCAGGTCATTGCAACCCAGGGCCAGTGGCGCTATGGAGCCCTCCGGCAAATCCAGCAAATCACGCAACCGCGCAGGCGCCACATCGTCGAACAGGACCGAACTCCAGGGGTATGCCAGAAGCTGCTGACGCGTGATGGGTGCCTGCTGGTGCATGAGCGGATGGTCGCCACGGCAGAAGATCGACGTAGGCTCAGCCGGCAAGAGCGTGACGACAAAACGCGGGTCGGACAGGCGTCCCGGGTCGCAGGTAAAGGCCACAAAAAACTCGATCTGTTCCTGCTCCAGTTGATGGATCAGGTGGTGCCAATGATTGATTTCGACTTTCATCATCAACTTGGGGATGCGCTTGCGCAGCGTTGTCAGCGCATCCTGCAGATAGAGATTGGCGGCCATCATGCCCGCACCGAAGTTCAACTCCCCGCCATCGGCCTGGGCAATGTCATTGGCCTCGGCGACCAAACGCCCGGCACACCCAAGTAACTCGCGCGCCCTGGCCAGCAATTGCCGCCCCGCGGCGGTGAGCAGGACGGTCCGCGTGTCACGGTCGAACAGACGCACGCCCAAGTCGGCTTCCAGCGATTGAATGCTGCGGCTAAAGGCGGTCTGCGACAAGTTGGCCCGCTCGGCTGCGCGGGAGAAGTGCAACTCCTCGCTGAGCAACACCAGATGGCGGATGCGCTTCAAATCTATTGAGTCAGCCACTGCATCAATCCATGGTTATTTTTGCATTGGACGCACAGGGCATAGATACACAGACTGACTTGCGCATGCAACACAGCGCACCAGAACAACAATGAACTGCCGCAGCGGCCCAGGCCCTGTTGCGCACGCCCCTGTACAAGGAGTTACGCCATGACGTTGCGTCACCATCAGGGCCTACTTGCCCTTGCCGGCCTCAGCGCTTTTGCAGTACATGCCGCCCCAACCGATCTGAAAAGCCAAATCGACAGCCTGGTCAAACAGGACGAAGCGCAGATGATTGCGCAGTTCAAGCAGTTGCACCGTAACCCCGAACTGGCCTTTCAGGAGAAGGAAACTGCAGCCCAGGTGGCCAAGGCCCTGCAGGAGCAAGGCTTCGAAGTGAAGACGGCAATCGGTACTACGGGCGTGGTGGGTATCCTGCGCAACGGCCCGGGGCCGGTGGTGATGTACCGGGCCGACATGGATGCCTTGCCCATCAAAGAGGCTACTGGCCTGGACTACCAGAGTAACAAGGTCACGCCCTGGCTCGACAACCCCAGCCAGCCAGTCATGCATGCCTGCGGCCACGATGCGCATATCACCTGGTTAATAGAAGTGGCCAAAGTCATGGCCCAGCTCAAGGGACAGTGGTCAGGCACCCTGGTGCTGGTCGCCCAACCCGCCGAGGAACTGCTCCAAGGCGCGACCGCCATGGTCAACAACGGCCTCTATGACTTTGCCCCCAAGCCCGATGTGCTGGTGGCAGCCCACGTATCACCGGTCTACCCGGCCGACAGTGTCGGGCTGCGTGAAGGGCCGCGTCTGGCCGGCACTGACCAGATCGACATCGAGCTGCCAGGCCTCGGTGGGCATGGCTCAACCCCTCATGTGACCAAGGACCCCGTCGTGATGGGCGCCATGGCGGTCATCGGCTACCAGACCATCATCAGCCGCATGCTTGATCAATCCAAACCCGCAGTCCTTACTGTGGGTGCGTTTCAGGCTGGGGTAAACAACAACATCATCCCAGGCAGTGCCACGCTCAAACTCAACTTGCGCTGGTATGACCAAAAGGTGCGCGAACGCCTGATCGCCGGGATCAAGTCAGTGACCCATGGCGTGCTGGTAATGAACGATATGCCCGACAGCTACCAAGCCAAGTACACCATGAAGGGCTACTCCACCCCGGTCATCAATGGCAAGGCTCAGACCGAACTGGCACAGGCCGCGCTGGTGCACCAACTCGGCGCCGACAAGGTACTGCCTGGCGTACCACCGGTGATGGGCTCGGAAGACTTCCACATGCTGGCCAGCCCTTACCCGGACACCAAGGTGCTGTTCATCGAGGTGGGGTCGGGCAAACCCGATGTCTACAAAAATCTGGTCGAGAAACAGCAATTGCCAGCGGCGATGAACCACACGCCCGGCTTCGTCGTCGAGCTGCCCGCCATCGCCACTGGCGCTCGGGCAGTTAGCGCGACGCTGAGTGCCTTCTTCAATCAGCCACTCTGAGCTCGCCACGGCCGTCAGGCGCTGCAGCCCTGCGGGCTTCAGCACAGCCGGGCGGCAGCGGTTACCTGAGCTGGCTGGAGAACTGGCCCACGGCGTTGACCACCTTCTTCGCCCCTTCCTGGATCTCGACAATCACCGTGCCGGTTTCGCCCGCCAGACTCAGGCCTTGTTCGGCCTGACGTTTGCTGCTGTCAATGATATCCACCGCAGCCTTGGCGAGCTTCTCGTTCTGCTGCACCACCCGGGCGATTTCTTCGGTGGCAGTGCTGGTGCGCGACGCCAGTTGCCGCACTTCGTCAGCGACCACGGCAAATCCACGCCCCTGTTCACCGGCACGCGCGGCTTCGATGGCGGCATTGAGCGCCAGCAGGTTGGTCTGCCCGGCAATATCGCTGATGGTCTTGATGATCGAACCAATGACCTGCGACTGCTTGTCGAGCGCCTCGATACCCTCGGCCGCCTCCTGCATGTAGCCCTCCAGGCCGCGCATTACTTCAACGGTCTGGGTCACCACATCGGTAGCCTTGCGCGCACTGTTGTCGGTTTCCACCGAGGTGGTGTAGGCGATATCAGCCGCCTCGGCCACGGCCACTTCCTGATTGACCTGGTCGGTGATCACAGTGGCGAATTTGACCACTTTGTAGAGCACGTCGTGGGCATCGATGATCGGGTTGTAAGAAGCCTCCAGCCAAACCACCCGACCGTGCGCGTCCACCCGCTTGAAGCGCTCAGCGACAAATTCACCACGACGCAGGGTGTCCCAGAACGCCTGATAGGCCGGCGCGTTGTATTCCTCCGGCTCGCAGAACAAACGGTGATGCTTGCCGACCACCTGCTCCAGGCGATAGCCCATGGTCTGCAGGAAACGATCGTTGGCCGTCAGCACCTCCCCTTTTAGGTTGAACTCGATCACCGCAGTGGAACGCATCAACGCCTTGATCAGGCTTTCATGCTCACGCGAGGTTTCGATGGTGCGCGTCAGGTCACTGGAGTGCAGGGTGAAATACTGGATGCGCCCATTACTGCCCTTCACCGGTTGCAGAATCGATCGCAGCCAGGCTTCCTCGCCATTGCCACGCAGCAAGCGAAACGCGCCATTTAGGTGCTCGCCGCGGGTAATAGCGGTTTTCATGCGGGTGTAGAATTCCAATTGTTTGACATGCACCGGCACGATTTCTTCGATGTTGCGGCCAAGCAATTGATGGCCGCTGTACAGCATCTCCTTCTCGAAGTTGCTGTTGACCGATTCGATCCGCCCCTGAGGGTCGAGCTGCAACACCAGCATCTCGCTGTCCAGGCTGCTCTTGACCTGTTCAACGGACAACAGCTCTTCGCGCAGTTGCAGGTTTTCTTTTTTCAGTTTGCTGTTGAACATCAACGCTCTCCTGGAGCGAAATCGGTCATTCGAATACTTCTTCATCGGCTGATTGCCAGGCATTCTTGAGCGTATTGCTGGGAAATATTTTTCGCGTTCAAGCGCCAAAAATCGGACATCACAAATCAGTCATGGTTGTGTCACAGGGTCGCAATCGAGGCCGCCGAAACTGGTCTTCATGAGCGCACCAACCCTGCATGTCACCTTGATCAGCGAGACCTTCCCACCCGAGATCAACGGCGTGGCCAATACCCTTGGCCGCCTGATCGAGGGTTTGCGCCAACGCGGCCACCAGGTCGACCTGGTGCGCCCGCGCCAAGCCACTGACCCAGCCCATACAGGTGATGAGCAACTGCTTTGCCGCGGCTGGCCGGTGCCCGGCTATTCGGGGTTGCAATGGGGCCAGGTGTCGATGCACAAGCTGCTGCGCCGCTGGCGTCGGCAGCGCCCGGATGTACTGTACATCGCCACCGAAGGGCCCCTGGGCTTAAGTGCCCTGCGCGCAGCACGCCGACTGGGGATTGCCGTAGTCAGTGGCTTTCACACCAACTTTCAGCAGTACACCAGCGAGTACGGCCTGGGCCTGCTGACCCGATTGATTACGCACTATCTGCGCTGGTTTCATCGGCGTACCCACACCACCCTAGTACCCAGTATCAGCCAACGCCTGGAACTGGAGCGCCGTGGCTTCGATAACCTGACGTTGATGGCCCGCGGCGTCGACAGTCAGTTGTTCAACCCCGGCAGGCGAAATCAGACGCTACGTGAACAGTGGGGCCTGGCAAGTGATGACATTGCCTTGCTGTATGTCGGGCGCCTGGCAGCGGAGAAAAACCTTGGCGTGCTGCAGCACTGCCTGCACGCTGTGCGACAACAGAATCCACAGCGGCGCATCAAGTTGATTGTGGTCGGTGATGGGCCGCAACGCACTGCCCTGCAACAGCAACTGCCCGATGCCGTGTTCTGCGGTGCGCATCGCGATCAAGCCTTGGCCGAACACTATGCCTCGGGGGATATTTTTCTGTTCCCCAGCCTGACCGAAACCTTCGGCAACGTTGTGCTCGAAGCATTGGCTTCTGGGCTGGGCGTGGTGGCCTACGATCAGGCCGCCGCCGGCCAACACATCCGCCACGGCCACAGCGGCGCACTGGCCATGCCGGGGGACGTGGAGGCCTTCATTGATACTTGTAACTGGCTGGTGGAAGACGCAGAAGCCCTGCGGCGGGTGCGCCTGAACGCCCGTCAACACGCCAGTCGCCAAGGTTGGCCGGCGATTATCGAGCAGTTCGAACACCACCTGCGTGAAGCTTGTCACCTGCCGCAACAGCACAACACGGCCACACAGTCAGCCACGCTGGCGATCAAACCAGGGTCGTCAGCGCCTCGCGGCTGAACGGCAGAATGTCCTGCTCGCGACCATCACGAACCTTGGCAGCCCAGTCGGGATCAACCAGCAATGCCCGGCCGACAGCAACCAGATCAAACTCATCATTGCTCAGCCGGGTCAGCAGGTTTTCCAGACTGGCCGGCTGCGCTACCTTGTCGGTGGCAACCATGAACTGCAGGAACTCACCATCCAGGCCGACACTGCCGACAGTAATGGTTGGCTTGCCGGTAAGTTGACGAGTCCAGCCGGCCAGGTTCAGTTGTGAGCCTTCGAATTCCGGTTCCCAGAAGCGCCGGGTGGAGCAGTGGAAGATATCCACACCGGCGTCGACCAGCGGCTGCAGGAAGGCCCCCAGCGCCTCGGCGCTTTCGACCAGGCGCGCGCTGTAGTCCTGCTGCTTCCACTGCGAGAAGCGGAAAATGATTGGGAAGTCCGGGCCGACAGCAGCGCGTACCGCCTGGATCAGTTCAATGGCAAACCGCGAACGCCCGGCAAGATCACCACCGTACTGGTCAGTACGCTGATTGCTTGCCGCCCAGAAGAATTGATCGATCAAGTAACCGTGGGCGCCGTGAATTTCAACGCCGTCCATGCCAATGGCCTGAGCATCACGAGCCGCCTGGGCAAACGCTTCGATCACCTCATCGATATCGTTTTGGCTCATGCCGTGAACCAGGACCTGATCGTCCTTGAGTTTCTCGCTTGGCCCGTAGCCCGGCACGCTGGCGTCCGGTTCAGTACCCAAGCGCCGAACACTGCCCACATGCCAGAGCTGCGGAACAATCCGGCCGCCTTCGGCATGAACGGCTTCGACGACTTGCTTCCAGCCGGCCAGGGCATCATCACCATGGAAACGCGGCACGTTGGGGTAACCGTTGGCGGCCTTGTGGCCAACCGTGGTGCCTTCAGTGATGATCAGCCCGACGCCAGCGGCAGCACGCCGACGGTAGTATTCGACCACCTGAGCATGCGGTACACCACCGGGGCAAAAAGTACGGGTCATCGGCGCCATGACCACTCGGCTTGGCAGCTCGAGGGTGCCAAGCTGGACGGGGGTGAACAGTGCGGTGGTGGACATGCGGCGCTCCAAAGAAGTAGGAATGCGCCTGAGGATAGGGCCGGCTGTGTACTTGGCCCAGTACTATTGATTTGAGTGATTTAGATGCATCGCGGGGTGTTCACCGCCAACAAGGCCGACTCCCACAGTGTAGGAGCCGGCCTTGCTGGCGATGAGGCCATCGAATCAGCCCAAGGCTTTTTCAATGGCTTGTACAACCGTCGCATCATCCGGCGCAGTACGTGGCGAGAAACGCGCCAGCACCCGACCATCCTTGCCGACCAGAAACTTCTCGAAGTTCCAGGTGATGTCGCCAGGGAACTCAGCCCCTTCACCGGCCAGCAAACGATACAGCTGATGGCGGTCATGGCCATTGACCTCCAGCTTGCTGCCCAGCGGAAAGGTCACACCGTAGTTCGTGCTGCAGAACTGCTGGATTTCTTCTTCGCTGCCCGGCTCCTGCCCGGCAAACTGATTGCACGGCAGGCCCAATACGCTGAAGCCCTGCCCCTTGTATTGCTGATACAGGTTTTCCAGCGCCGCGTATTGCGGGGTCAGGCCACACTTGGAGGCGACATTGACCACCAGCACCACCTGGCCTTTGAATGGCGCCAGAGGCAACTCCTGGCCATCGAGCGCCTGCAACTTCAGGTCGTGAAATGCACTCATGACGTACTCCCCTCTCCAGATCCCGGTTGCCGCTGCGGGCTGCAAGCAGTAACACCAGCCCATTAAAAAAGCGCCCTGCCAAGCCGTCTTCCCCTTGTGGAGTGCGACGGACTTGCCCGGGCGCCTTCGCGACTCTCTGAGCTTAGCGCAGAAAATCAGTGCTGATGGCCACCTTCGCCATGAACATGGCCATGGGCTACTTCTTCTTCGCTGGCGTCACGGATGTTGACGACCTTGACCTTGAAGTTCAGGCGCTGGCCAGCCAGCGGGTGGTTGCCATCAACCGTCACGTCGTCGCCGTCCAGATCACGGATGGTAACGATCTGCATTTGGCCATCGGGGGCGGAAGCGTGGAACTGCATGCCCACTTCCAGTTGGTCAACGCCTTCGAACATGCTGCGGTTCAGGGTGCTGACCAGTTCGGCCAGGTATTCGCCGTAGGCGTCTTCTGGCTCGATGGCAACTTCCAGCTCGTCACCGGCGGTTTTGCCTTCCAGGGCTTTTTCCAGGCCTGGAATGATGTTGCCTGCGCCATGCAGGTAGACCAGCGGAGCGCCGCCGGCGGAGCTGTCGATGACCTCACCAGCGTCGTTGGTCAGGGTATAGTCGATGGAGACAGCCTTGTTGGCGGCGATCAGCATGGGGCGAGACCTTTTGCATAAGAATGTAGAACGAACAAGTGTAACCAACGCATCGCCTGAAAGCGAACGCAAGCCAGACAAACGGGTTGCCGAATACTTCATTCGGGCATTTTCCCGTGGCGGGTGCGCTGAGGGTACCGATAGCGATACCCTTGGCAATTGATTCTTTTGCACAGCTCATTTCGAGAAGCTCGCATGCAGACATTTTTCATCGCGCCGACTGACTTTGGTGTCGGCCTGACCTCCATCAGCCTGGGCCTGGTCCGCACCCTTGAGCGCGCCGGGCTGAAAGTCGGCTTCTTCAAGCCGATCGCGCAACCGCACCCTGGCGACACTGGCCCTGAACGCTCCACTGAACTGGTTGCCCGCACCCACGGCCTGAAGCCGCCAAAGCCGCTGAGCCTGGCCCATGTCGAGCGCATGCTTGGCGATGGCCAGCTCGATGAGTTGCTCGAAGAAATCATCACCCTGTACCAACAGGCGTGCGCCGGCAAAGACGTGGTCGTGGTCGAAGGCATGGTCCCGACCCGTCACGCCAGTTACGCCGCACGGGTCAACCTGCACCTGGCCAAAAGCCTGGATGCCGAAGTGATCCTGGTCTCGGCCCCGGAAAACGAAGTGCTCACCGAGCTCTCCGGCCGCGTCGAGTTGCAGGCACAACTGTTTGGTGGGCCGAAAGACCCGAAAGTGCTTGGTGTGATCCTCAACAAGGTACGTACCGACGAAAGCATGAGCGACTTCGCCGAACGCCTGAAGGAACACTCACCACTGCTGCGCGGCGGCGACTTCCGCTTGCTCGGCTGCATCCCCTATCAGGCCGACCTCAACGCTCCACGCACCCGCGATGTGGCCGAGCTGCTTGGCGCCCAGGTGCTCAACGCCGGTGATTACGAACAGCGGCGGATGAACAAGATCATCATTTGTGCACGCACCGTGGCCAACACCGTGCCGTTGCTCAAGCCCGGCACATTGGTGGTAACACCAGGCGACCGTGACGACATCATCCTCGCAGTGAGCCTGGCGGCCATCAACGGCGTACCTCTGGCCGGCCTGTTGCTGACCAGCGACAGCAAGCCTGACCCGCGCATCCTCGAACTGTGTCAGGGCGCGCTGCTGGCGGGCTTGCCGATTCTTTCAGTGAGTACCGGCTCGTATGACACGGCCAACCAATTGAACCAACTGAACAAGGAAATACCCGTAGATGACCGCGAGCGTGCGGAAATCATCACCGACTTTGTTGCCAGCTACCTCGATGCTGACTGGCTGCACCTACGCTGTGGCACGCCACGCGAACTGCGCCTGTCGCCAGCGGTGTTCCGCTATCAACTGATCCAGCGCGCTCAGCAAGCCAACAAACGCATCGTCCTGCCCGAAGGCGCCGAGCCGTTAACCGTACAGGCCGCCGCCATCTGCCAGGCCCGTGGCATCGCCCGCTGCGTACTGCTGGCCAAGCCCGACGACGTGCAGGCCGTTGCCCGCGCCCAAGGCATCAGCCTGCCCGAGGGCCTGGAAATCCTCGACCCGGACCTGATCCGTGAGCGCTATGTCGAGCCGATGGTCAGCCTGCGCAAAAGCAAGAGCCTCAACGCACCGATGGCCGAGCAGCAACTGGAAGACCCAGTGGTGATCGGCACCATGATGCTGGCCCTGGACGAAGTCGATGGCTTGGTCTCCGGATTGGTTCACTCCACCGCCAACACCATCCGCCCGGCCCTACAACTGATCAAGACTGCGCCGGGCTGTAGCCTGGTGTCGTCGGTGTTCTTCATGTTGTTCCCCGAGCAGGTGCTGGTGTACGGCGACTGCGTGATGAACCCGCACCCGAGCGCCAGCGAACTGGCGGAAATCGCTCTGCAAAGTGCCGACTCCGCCGAAGCCTTCGGCATCGCGCCACGGGTGGCGATGATCAGCTACTCCAGCGGTGATTCGGCCAGCGGCGAAGAAGTGGAAAAGGTCCGCGAAGCCACTCTGTTGGCCCAGGAAAGCCAACGCAGCCTGCAAATTGATGGCCCATTGCAGTACGACACTGCTGCCAACCTTGAAATCGCCCGGCAACTGGCGCCCAACAGCCAGGTGGCCGGCCGTGCGACGGTGTATGTGTTCCCCGACCTGAACACCGGCAATACCACCCACAAAGCAGTACAACGCAGCGCCGATTGCGTCAGCCTCGGGCCGATGCTGCAAGGCTTGCGTAAACCGGTCAACGACCTGCCGCGCGGCGCCCAGGTCGACGACATCGTCTACACCATTGCCCTGACCGCGATTCAGGCCAACCGCTCACTGGATAGCTGAACATGCTCGGATTTCTACCCGCGCCACTGCGCGGGGTCATTGCCTCGTTGCTGCTGGGGCTCAACACCATTGTCTGCTGCACGCCGTTGTTTATCGTCAGCCTGTTCAAGCTGTGCCTGCCGTTCGCGGCAGCGCAGCGCATCACTGATGAGCTGATGCGCCTTATCCATGAAGCCTGGATCAGCAACAACAACGCTTGGATCAACGTGTTGGGCAAGGCTCGCTGGCAAGTCGAAGGCCTGGCTGGGCTGGATTATCAGCACAGCTACCTGATCACCAGCAATCACCAGAGCTGGGTCGACATTCTGGTGCTGCAGTACGTACTCAACCGTCGTATTCGCCCGCTGAAGTTCTTTCTCAAGCAAGTGCTGATCTGGGTGCCGGTGATCGGCCTGGCCTGGTGGGCCCTGGGCTTCCCGTTCATGAAACGCTACTCCAAGGCCTACCTGGCCAAGCACCCGGAAAAGGCCGGCAAGGATCTGGAAACCACGCGCCGCACCTGCGCCAAGTTTCGCGGCAAGCCAACGGCGATTTTCAATTTTGCCGAAGGTACTCGCTTCACCCCGGCCAAGCATCGCCAGCAGCAGTCGCCGTACAAACACCTGCTCAAGCCCAAGGCCGGCGGCATTGCCTTTGTCCTCGATGCCATGGGCGAGCAGTTGCAGTCGATCGTCAACGTCACCCTTCATTACCCAGAGGGTGCGCCAGGGTTCTGGGACCTGCTGTGCGGACGGGTGAAACACTTCGTCGTACACCTTGAAGAATTGCCGATCCCGCAAGAGTTCCTGGGCAAAAACTACGATCAGGATGAAGCCTATCGCCTGGCCTTTCAGCAGTGGATCAACCAGCTGTGGCAAGACAAGGACGCACTGCTCGAACGTTTGCACCACACTCCATCCGCTTGATTGGCACGGACATTCACCCAAGCGGGAAGTTTTCTTCCCCTTGGGACTGAGGCAAATCAACAGAAAATCGCCTTGCCCTCCACGAATCGCCCTCCAGCATCTATGCTCTCTCGCAGACGTTTCGCACCTGAAGCTTCTCTATTTGCCATCACACGGAATGTAAGCCTATGAAACCGCTGCGCACCCTGACCCACGCCATTGCTCTTGCTTCGCTCATGACTGCAGCCAGTTTCTCGGTGCAGGCAGAAGATATTTTGATCAGTGGTACCGCGCTTGAAGATAATGTGGTGACCAAAGTGCTGGCCATCGATATGGATAAGCGCCTGGTAACGGTTGAAGGCCCCAATAACACCCAAGTGCCGATCCAGTTGACCGAAAAGGCCAAGGCCCTGAGTAACTTGAAAGTCGGCGACCAGGTCAATGTGCATGTCACCCGCTCCGTGGCCACCGTGCTCGACACCACTGTCGGTGGCGAACCGGGTGCCAGCAAAGAAGCCGGCGTGATCCGTGCTACCAAAGACAACCCGAACCCGGGTGGCGAAGCGTTCCGCCAGATCAAGATCACTTCGAAGATCACCAAGATCGACCTGAAAACACACGAAGTCACTCTGCTGCCGCCGGAAGGCCCGCAGAAGGTGGTCAAGGTTGAAGATCCGGAGCTGCAAGAGAAGATGAAGAACTTGAAAGTTGGCCAGACCGTCGACATGGTCTTTACCGATGTGCTGAAGATCACTACCAAGCACTAAACAGCTCCGTAGATACCCTTTTGCCCGGTAACGGGCAAGACGGTATCTACGGCTCAAGACGGCATTAACTCATCCCGCGACTCTCCAGCCCATCGAGCAACGAATCAATCAGCCCCTTGGCCATCTCTATCGAGTGCAAGGACGACTGGATAAACCCCCGCCCCGGTTCGCGGCAATACTCAACCGCCAATGGCCCAGTCAGGCTCGCACACTTCAGATACAGTGCCGCATGCACCAAAGCATCTTCGACATTGACCCCAGCACACACGGCAAATAACGGCGGATGCCCGACATCGCAGAGTCCGAAAGGGGTTTCTGTGGTTTCCAGTAGGTGGAATTTGGGTGGATCGGGAACGATTTTTTTCATGGTGAAGCTCCTTTTGAAATGGAGCCACCACCGAATCGTCGCCAAACGAATGGGTGGCGGCTGTACGCGGGTTGGCGAACCGAGACAAAAGGAAAACCCGGCAGGGCCAAAGCCCTCCCGCGCACAGCCACCATAAAAACTACGGTGAGATCTTTTGTTCACTCCGAGTCGCCAAACCCGATCGCTAATTTGTTAGCGACCCAGTGAGCCTAGTGGCGTATTTCCCCCGGAGCAATCATCTGCAGGGCGACAGACTTCGTAGGATAGGTCCTAGGACGTGCGTAACACCAGTGCGGGGCAAAATTCGGGCACAAAAAAAGGCTCTTCAAGGAATCCTGGGGACTATGATCCTTGAGTTGGATAACGGGGTTAAGGGTGGGATTCAAGCTCTGGAGTAGGGCAGCCAAATGATATTACAGATCAGCTATGGGGTAGCTGGATTTGGCAAAGCTAGCTCCTACCTTACCTTCCTAAGCGCGGGCTGAACCCTATGTTTTGGTTCGGACTGCCCGCCAATGGAAAATGACCATGGTCATTGAAAGAATGGTGATTGTGGGATGGTATTCAACGATACTCGGGGCAAATTGAAAAAACAGTAGCTTCTTGTTTTCCACAACATCAAGATAGAATGCGATCATTAAGGCGTTATAGACGAAGCTGAAAAATATTCCCCAGGGTATAAGTCGGGGCTTGATGGGGTAGCGTTTAAATAGCAAGGCAAAGGTTACGCCAAATAGTACAAAAATAGAAAATTCGACGATGTTCATTTTTGATATTCGTCATGAAGCTGTTTTGTTGTCATGGCATCGACCCCTGCTTGTTCGCGATTTAATTGCACCAAAACATGCAAATCATCACCCGATAATAATTATCAAGTGCGCATAAACTGCGCGAGAGTAGTATTCACCCTATTGAAGAGTCAAGGCGAATACCGATAAAAGGCTATTTGAGGCCTTTCTATGAACCATAGAATCTCCTGCCTCTTCTTTACAACATCAGCGCCGACTGGCAGCCTAGCAGTTGGCAGGAGCCTATGCTTTAGTTCGGAACGCCCACCAATGAAATAAGACCATGATCATTGAAGTTATAGAGATCACTGGATAGTACTCAGCAGCACTTGAGTCGAACTGAAAGCGTAGAAACTTCTTGTTTGCTACCGCGTCAAGATAAAATGCGATCATCAACGAGTTATAGATAAGGCTTGCGAATACTCCCCACGCGCTAAACCGGAGTTTGATCAGGCCACGATTCAAAAGCAAGGAAAGGGTGGTACTCATGAGTACAAATAAAGCAAATTCGACGATGTTCATTTCTTGTATTCATCATAGAGTTGTTCTGCTGTTATGGCATCCACCCCTATTTCCAATACTAATGTTTCTCTACTCATTTGCTTAAATGCTCTCTCACGGTCGGTCCTAATGAATCTGAATAGCCGCCACGCGTCAGGCTTTAACACTGGCTGCATAACTCCAGCTCCAGACAACGCAAGGTCCCCTACCAGGTACGCCATATTCCCACCGGCTTCGCTGTAGCCAAGCTGCTTTGCGGCGCCTTTATATGCTTTCCTAACGGGCCCTTGCACATCGCTGCGCGCTGAATACAAGTTCATTGCATTTTCATAGAGGTTGTTGCTGCCGTGCACCATCAGCGGAGCACCGAGAAATGCGCACATGGTGCCTGCGGAGCCATAACACACACCGGCCCCGGTCGTGATCTGTACTGCTCCACCTATCAGACCAATCGTCTGCTTGAAAATGCGGTTCGATTGACTGAGCAGACTCTGCTGTTCCGTTTTTAACTCGCGCAACCCCTCCTGCGGACTCAACCGCCGCTCCTCCACATCTCGCACTACCCGCCGTGCGTAATAGGCAAGCTCGCGATTGAACTGCATGCGCGTTTGGTCATCTTTCAGGTGTCGCGCACTGATCGTGCAGACGAAGCCGGTAAACTGCGCTGCGGCATGGCTGACTTCCCAGAAGTCATTCATGCTCAGTTTCGACTTGTCGCTCGGTTTCGCCATCACGCCTTCCTCCGTGAAAAGTAGTGGACGAAGGGCTGTTCTTGAAACTTGCGGTTGAGCGACGCGAAGTAGTGATAGGCCATGCTACGTACTCCCTGTAGACGGAGCACGCAGGCTACGAGTTTTTTCGCCAAAGATATGTCGGACGCTTCTGAAAATCATCCATCCAAGGCTCGCTGCATGTAACAACTTTGAAATACTTTTCGGAAGCGTCTGACATACTCAGTCAGCACTTAAGTAATAGTCTGCGTGTTTTACTTACAAGGAGTACGCACGTTGGCTCATCACGGCTATCTGTCGATCACTGGCAAGAAACAGGGACTGATCTCCGCCGGCTGCTCCGGCCTGGACTCCATTGCCAACAAGTGTCAATCCGGGCATCTTGACGAAATCATGGTGCTTTCCTTCGCTCACAACCTTTCCAATCTCGACAACACCAAACATGCAACTCATCACCCGCTGATCATTATCAAGTACATTGATAAGTCGACCCCTTTGTTAGCGCAAGCGGTGGCCAGTCGTGAAGTTGTTGATTGCACGCTGAACTTTTATCGCGTGAGCCTGAGCGGCCAAGAGGCCCAGGAACACCTTGCCATCCGCTACAGAGACATAAGCTGGTCCCACCACACTGCCTCTACTTCTGGGCATGCCTCTTGGGGCGTAACCCCATGGGATGGTCAGTGACAACAGCACTGAGGTCCCGTCCATTTCTGCAAACCAACAGGCTGCAGGCCCGGGATTGCGTAATGAACCGAAAAAAGGGGAGCCAAGCTCCCCTTTTTCACCTCGGCAGAAACTTACTGGTACTGCTGACCAGGAATCGGCTTGAGGTTGACCTCAACCCGACGGTTCTGCGCACGGCCATTGGCGTCGCCGTTGCTGGCAATCGGCTGATCCGGGCCCAGGCCACGAGCGCTGACGCGGCTGGCGTCGATACCTTGCGAGGTCAGGTAGCTGACCACCGACTGTGCACGACGCTGGGACAGGTCCATATTGTGCTGGCGGCTGCCGGTGCTGTCAGTGAAACCGACCACTTCAATGGTGTTCTGGTTGTACTGCTTGAACGAGTTGGCCAGGTTGTTCAGCGGCGAGTAGAAACTTGGGGCGATGTTCGCCGAATCGGTGGCGAAGGTGATGTTGCCCGGCATGATCAGCTTGATCTGATCACCTTGGCGCTGAACTTCAACACCGGTGTTGGCCATGCTGGCACGCAGCGCGGCTTCTTGTTTGTCGGCGTAGTAGCCGTAACCGGCAGCAGCGGCACCCACAGCGGCAGCGCCGATCAGCGCACCCTTGCCACGGTTGTCGTGATCGATGGCAGCACCGGCAATCGCACCGGCCAGCGCACCCAGACCGCCATACTTGGCGGTTTTGCTCATCCCGGTGGAGCCTTGTTGCGCCTGACCCTGGCTGTCGTACGGATTCTGGTTGGCGCAACCGGACATCAGCGCGGCAACGGTAGCGACGATAATCAAACGACGCATGGTGAACATTGACAAGCTCCTACTGTAATTCGAAAGTGCAGGCGACCGCTTTGCGGTTCTGTGCCAGCCTTGGATCGCGAAAGGGCAAAAAAATTCCCTGAAAAATCAGGCGCGCACAAAAGGATTCTGGCGCATCTCGTCACCCAGACGGGTATCGGGCCCATGACCGGTGACCACCGTGGCGTCCTCATCCAGGCTGTACAAGCGCTGTTTGATCGAACGAACGATGGTCGCTTGGTCCCCGCCCCACAAATCAGTGCGACCAATGCCGCGACGAAACAAGGTGTCGCCGGCAATCAACAGCTTGGCCTCGGCAAACCAGAAACTCATCGAGCCCGGCGTGTGCCCAGGGGTATGCAGCGCCACACCGCAACCGCAAGCCAGCTCTTCATCGTCAGCCAACCAGCGGTCTGGCGACGGCACCGGGGTATAAGGCACGCCAAACATCTGGCATTGCATTTCCAGGTTGTCCCAGAGGAACTGGTCGTCCTTGTGCAAGTGCAAGGTGGCGCCCGTCTTTTCCTTCAGTTGCCCGGAGGCGAGGAAGTGATCCAGGTGAGCGTGGGTATGGATGATACTCACCACCTTCAGGCCATGGGCGTCCAGGCGGGCAAGGATCTGCTCATGGTTACCGCCCGGGTCGACGACGATGGCTTTCTTGCTAATCGGATCGCCGATGATGGTGCAGTTGCACTGCAAAGGACCGACGGGGAAGGTTTCGCGAATGAGTACAGGTTTTACAGGGTTCATACACGTTCCTGCGAAAGAGATGGCTTATTGTGCCCCCCGGTTATGGCCAGCCGCTACAGCAAATCTCGAATTGCCACCTAGACTTGCTGGGGTCAACCCTGCCTGCGCGCGTCAGTGCAAGGAGCAGTAATACAACAACAAGAGGAAGTACCTGGATGTTCACTCCCAAACTCAAGACGCTGGTTTGCGCACTCGCACTTTCGGCCACCAGCTGGGCTCAGGCCGCCGACCCGATCACCATCAAGTTTTCCCACGTCGTCGCCGACTCAACGCCCAAAGGCCAGGGCGCGTTGATGTTCAAGAAGCTGGTAGAAGAACGCCTGCCCGGTAAGGTCAAGGTCGATGTCTACCCCAACTCGTCGCTGTTTGGCGATGGCAAGGAAATGGAGGCATTGCTGCTCGGCGATGTACAGATCATCGCACCGTCACTGGCCAAGTTCGAGCAGTACACCAAGAAGGTCCAGCTGTTCGACCTGCCCTTCCTGTTCAACGACATCGAAGCCGTCAACCGCTTCCAGCTGAGCCCGGCCGGGCAAGGCCTGCTCAAGTCCATGGAAGACAAGAACATCACCGGCCTGGCTTATTGGCACAACGGCATGAAACAGCTGTCGGCCAACAAGCCGTTGCGAGTGCCTGCGGACGCCCGCGGCCTGAAATTCCGCGTACAGGCGTCGGCGGTGCTTGAGGAGCAGTTCAAGGCGGTGCGTGCCAACCCGCGCAAGATGAGCTTCGCCGAGGTTTACCAGGGCCTGCAGACCGGCGTGGTCAACGGCGCGGAAAACCCTTACTCGAACATCTACAGCCAGAAAATGCATGAGGTGCAGAAATACATCACCGAGTCCAACCATGGCGTGCTGGACTACATGCTGATCACCAACACCAAGTTCTGGAACGGCTTGCCGCCAGATGTGAAGCCAGAGCTGGAGAAAATCATCACCGAAGTAACTGGACATGTGAACAAAGAAGCCGAAGCCCTCAACCAGGGCGACAAGGAACGTATCCTGGCGGCCAAAACCACCGAGATCATTACCCTGACGCCAGAGGAGCGGGAGCAATGGCGCACAGCGATGAAGCCGGTGTGGAAGAAGTTCGAAGGTGAGATCGGTGCCGACCTGATCCAGGCGGCCGAGGCGGCCAACCAGGCGCAGTAAGCCCGCAAACAGCTGCCGCCGACAAGGCGGCAGTTGTGACCGTCACGCATCGGAGAACGCTCATGAATGCCTTACGGCGTATCTGGGAACATTTCGAGGAGGGCTTTATCGTCTTCCTCCTGGCCGCCATGACCCTGGTGACCTTCGTCTACGTCATCCTCAACAACCTCTACACCCTGTTCTACAGCCTGGCCGAGCGCTGGGTCGGTGCCGCTGACCTGCTAAATAGCATCGGTGACCATGTGATGGACGCCGCCCAGTCAATGACCTGGAGCAACGCGCTAACCAAAGCACTGTTCGGCTGGCTGATCTTTTTTGGCCTCTCCTATGGCGTACGCGTGGCCGGCCATATCGGTGTCGACGCCCTGGTAAAACTGACAAGCAAATCCACCCAACGCCTGCTTGGCCTGCTGGCCTGCCTGTGCTGCCTGGGTTATGCCGGTTTGCTGAGCGTTGCCAGTTTCGAGTGGATACACACGCTGTTCAACGCCGACATCGGTGCCGAAGACCTGGGCCATTTTGGCGTCATGCAGTGGCATGTCGGCCTGATCGTGCCACTGGGCTTTGCCTTGGTGTTCATCCGTTTCGCCGAGATCTTCGTGCGCATTCTCCGGCACCGTCAGACCGGGCTCGGCCTGGCTGACGAGGCCGCTGATGCGCTGAAACTGACCGAACAAGAGGACGAGAAAAAATGACCATCCTCTTCCTGTTCGTCACCCTGTTCGCGCTGATGTTCATTGGTGTGCCCATTGCCATTTCCTTGGGCCTCTCCGGCTCGCTGACCATCATGCTGTTCAGCCAGGATTCGGTGCGCTCGCTGGCCATCAAACTGTTCGAAACCTCGGAACACTACACCCTGCTGGCGATTCCGTTCTTTCTCCTGGCCGGTGCGTTCATGACCACTGGCGGTGTGGCGCGGCGTCTGATCGATTTTGCCAACACCTGCGTCGGGCATATACGTGGCGGCTTGGCGATTGCCGCCGTGCTGGCCTGCGTATTGTTCGCAGCGCTTTCGGGCTCAAGCCCGGCGACAGTGGCGGCCGTTGGATCGATTGCGATTGCCGGCATGGTCCGTTCTGGTTATCCACAGGCCTTCGGCGCCGGCATTATCTGCAACGCCGGTACGTTGGGCATTCTGATCCCGCCATCGATCGTGATGGTGGTGTACGCCGCCGCTACCGAGACTTCGGTGGGTAAGCTGTTCATGGCCGGCGTGGTACCTGGCTTGATGCTGGGCCTGATTCTGATGATCGCCATCTACATCGTCGCGGTGAAGAAGAACCTGCCTGCCCTGCCCCGCGCAACCTTCAAGGAATGGCTGACCGCCGCACGCAAGGCCGTCTGGGGCCTGCTGTTGATGGTGATCATCCTTGGCGGTATTTACAGCGGCATGTTCACCCCGACCGAGGCTGCGGCCGTGGCGGCGGTATACTCCGGCTTCATTGCCCTGTTCGTGTACAAGGACATGACCTTCAAGGAAGCACCCAAGGTGCTGCTGGAGTCGGCCAAGCTGAGCATCATGCTGATGTTCATCATTGCCAACGCCATGCTCTTTGCCCACGTGCTGACCACCGAGCAGTTGCCGCAGCAGATCACCGCCTGGGTAATTGATGCCGGGCTAACACCGGTGACCTTCCTGCTGGTAGTCAACATTGTCTTGCTGATAGCCGGTGCGTTCATGGAGCCGTCGGCGATTATCCTGATTCTGGCGCCGATCCTGTTCCCCATTGCCATGAAGCTGGGTATCGATCCGATTCACTTGGGCATCATTATGGTGGTCAACCTGGAGATCGGCCTGATCACCCCGCCTGTGGGCTTGAACCTGTTCGTCACTTCAGCGGTGACCGGGATGCCACTGACCGCCACAGTGCGCGCAGCGATGCCCTGGTTGACGCTGCTGGTGCTGTTCCTGACCCTCGTCACTTATGTGCCGTGGATTTCGTTGGTATTGCCGAACATGTTGGGGATGTAAGACAACGCCAACGCTCGGCTCTGGTGTGGAGCCGAGCGTTGGCGAAGTTACGGCAAATACAACCTGAACAACCCGCCACCCAACGCACCGCCGTTGGCAATTTCAATGCGCCCCTTGATCCCATTGCGCTCATGCAAGGCGGCAATCCGCGCCGCAAAGTACAAGCCCAATCCGGTACTGCCACTCTGGGCATCAATGCCCTGCACGTAATCCTGTTGACGCTCAAGCATGCGTGCAGGGAAGCCTGGGCCATCGTCATTAATGCTCAGTAGCAGTTGCTCACCTTCGTCGCTGACCGTGATCAGCAAGGTGTGACCGGCGTAGCGAATAGCATTGTTGAGGATGTTGGCAACCACAGAGCTAACCAGTTCGCGGTCAAAAAAACCCAGAGGGCTGGCGGTCTCTATACGCCAGCTGGCGAGGATGTCACGGTGCTGAAGGAGGTTCTGCTGGGCAGCCAGCTGAGCTTCGATGAAGTCATCCAGCTCGTGGTAGTCCGGACACATGGGCAGTTGGTTGACACCCAGTTTGTACAGCCCCAACAACTGCACCAGCATGCCATTGAGGTGGGTAAATTCGTGCTCCATCACCCCTTGTTCGCTGCCGCTGCGCTGGGCTTCGGGCAGACGCGCCAGCCATTGGCCATGGGCTTGGGTCAGGGCCGACAGAGAGTTTTTCATGTCATGTACGGTGGAGGCGATCACCGTGGAGAAATCCAGCCCCTGATTGTCCTGGTTCATGCGCCGAAGGCCCGGATGTGCAGTTTGCGGTAACGGTCGTAGCGACTGTCGCTCTCGGGAATGCCGGCCACACAGGTCAGGCAGGCACGGCATTCATCCATCAACGCCGGTGGCGGCGTTTCACCGCCGATGCGTAACAAGGCCTGGGCGGTGTTCAGCGCGATGCTGATGTTCTTCGGTTGCAGCGTCAGGGCACGGCGGAACAACCCCAGCGCTTCACTGAGCTGCCCGCCCTGATAGCTGCGCACGCCCTGGCGGTTGAGATCGACGGCCTCAGTCACCGCCCCCAGCACCGCCGGGTCGTCGGTCAGACGCGACACGCTTTGCATGACCTTGGGGTCATCGCCGTAGGTTTCCACGCAGTTTTTCAGAATCGAGCTGCCGGCCGATTCCTGGCCGAGCGTCTGCAACTGGCTGGCCACCACCAAAGCGGCTTCCACGGAAAAAAACTGTTCCATTTTATCCAGGCGGGCCATGGCTTGCTCGGTCAACTTGGCGGCGGTTTCGGCGTCGCCAGCTTGTTGCAGGCTGGCGGCTTTCATCAACCTTGCGCGTACCTGCAGGCCCTGGTCCTCGACGTTCTCCTTGGCGACTTCACTGAGCACTGTGTTGATCTCGACCCGGGTGCGCGCATCCAGGCCATTGCCCGCGTTCTTGTTCATCAGCGCCTGAACCAGGCCGAGGTTGCTCTCGGGGTCTTTGTAGCGGGAACTCTGACCTTGGTTGACCGCATGCCGATAGGCCTTGGAAGAGGTGTCAAAGTCGTCGTTATTCAGCGCCAGTTTACCCAGCATCATCTGCCGGCGCACCGCCAGTGGCGACAGCCGCACCGCCTCTTCCAGTACGCCTTGGGCACGCTTGCTTTCGCCCAAGGCAACCAACACTTCGGCGAGCCCGTCATACAGCCCAGGCATCATTGGAAACGCCTTGAGCGCCTGCTCGTACACCCCTTGGGCCTGGGCAAACTGATTGCGTTTGTACAGCAGGCTGCCCAGTGCCGCGTAGGCCCAAGGGGTGGCGCGGCTGGAAATGATGGTAGAAAGGAATTTTTCCAGTTCGTCGTAACGATTAAGGTCGCGCAGGGCATCGGCGCGATAGCGCAAGCACAACGGCGCAAAGCGCGGGTCCTTCTTGCACAGCTCGGCGCAGGCCGCCAGCACTTCGGCCGGACGACCACGGTCCAGGGCTTGCAAGATCGGCTTGAGCAGGGTTTTGCGCTGCACCAGCTTTTCCAGACGCTGGGCCAGACCGATACGGTTGAACGGCTTGGTCAGGTAGGCATCAGGCTCATGTTCCAGGGCGCTGAGGACAATCGCCTGACTGGTTTCAGCAGTCACCATGAGAAACACACTCTCATGGCTGATCAACTTGTCGAGGATCAGGTCTTCGAGCACCTGTTGGCCGTTTTTCTTGCCATCGCCGAGGTGAAAGTCCTGAAGGATGAAGTCATAGCGCTTCTGCGCGCACATGCGCAGGGCCTGCTCACCACTGTCGGCAGTATCGACATCACGCACACCCAACTCGCGCAACATGGAGCGGGCGGAACTGCGGAAATCGGAAAAATCATCAACGATCAGAAAACTTTTTTGGCTGTAGACCTGCATCCACGAAATCCGACATGGCAAATAAGAAAAGATGCACAGACCTCAACAAGCACAGCCTGGCTTCGCGGGTAAACCCAGCGTCGTTGCCTGTCTCTATTCTCTCGGCGGCAACATCGCATTGCCACTATGTCGGCCGCACGCAGCATTTGCTTGAGTCGCTATCTCACTGCACCGCCTGGCAACTCAGCTCAGCACCGAACCATTTCACCTTGGCCTCTCCCTGGTGCTCCCAGAATTCGACACCTTCGGCGCCATACTTGCTGCCACTGGCCGCAGGTTGAGCCATGGCGATGGCCTGGTCATCGCCATAAGTGAGCACCACCGCTTGCGGTTCCAGCTGGTTGTAGAACACTGCGGTGAACGGTTTGCTGCTGTCATCACAATCAAATTCAACCGCTGCTGGCACTTGCACAGCGCCTGACTGAATTTGCAGTTTGACCATGCGCAGCTGGTATTGCTCAAGAATGCAGGCATCGACATCGCTGGCTTTCCAGCACTCATCGCGGCCCTTGATCCAGCCACGTTGCGTGGCCTTGAGCTGCTTTTGCGTATCGCTATCAGCTTGCCCGAGCGCGCGTTTGTACAAGTCGGCGAGGTCGCGGTCGAGTTTGCTCAGTTGTGGGCTCTGGCACACTTTTAGCGCTATGCCCTCGGCGTTGTCACAGGAAAACGACGGCCCCTGCGCCGCCAGCGCAGCAGTTGTGGATAACAGGCCGGTCGCCAGCACTAGGGTGCGTGCACGGAACATGGACAATGCCTCCAGCGGAAAATACCTGCCAGAGAGTACAGCAGAAATTCACCCCTTCGCCGCAAATCCGCTGCTCAGGCCAGCAACCCCAGGGCCTTGGCCCGAGCGACTGCCTGGGTTCTGCGCTCAACGCCCAGCTTGCTGTTGATATGGCTGGCGTGGGTCTTGACCGTATGCAGCGAGATAAACAGCCGCTCACTGATTTCCTGATTGGAGCAACCCTGGGCGATCAACTCCAGCACGGCCTTCTCCCGGGTACTCAAGGTTTCACTGCCAGGGCTGGCAACGTCGACACTTTCGCTGGCAGGCAACAGCGCCAGCAGGCTGGCTTGAATCGGGCTGGGGGGCTGCGCCAACAATTGTTCGCGCAGCCACGCCGGGTGATCCTCCAGCAATCGCTGGAACGGTTGCAGGGCACCGCCGCGTGCGGCCTCCAGGCTCAACTTCAATAGATCACGGGCCTGCACCGGGTTGTTGTTGCTCAGCAGCAAGCCTGTCCATTGGCACAGGGCGATGACACAGAGCAACTGACCGCCACTGGCCTGACCCCGCTCCACCAACGTTTGCAGGCGCTGTCCGGCCTGCTCCAGGCGCCCTTGGGTACGTTCGAGCAAGGCCTGTTGCAATTCGATATGCAGCGGCAGCAAGGGATGGAACTCCGGTGCCGCAGCCGCCTTCTTGCCGCCGTAGGTCTGGCCCAGACGTAACAGCCAGGACTCGGCGAGGTCAGTCCGCCCCTGCGCCAGCCAAAGCTCACATTTGACCAGGGTAATCATCGCCAGGTAGAAAACCGGCGGCACATCCCAGATGTGCATCAGGCGTTCGGCCTCGGCCAACTCGCTGAAGGCCTCGGTAAAACGCCCTTCGCGGCCATCCAGCGCAGCGATTACGCAATGGCCGATCAGCACGCTAATGTCGCGACACGCCCGCGCCTCGACCAGGCCGGCGCGCAGACGACTGCGCCCAGCTTCCGGTTGCAGGCGCGTGGCCAGCAGATAGCCCTCATACAACGTCAGGCGCGCACGCGCCGCGTACAACCGTTGTGCCGACAGCCCCTGCAAACGCTGCAAACCCTGGCGCACTTCTTCCAGGGCGCGCAGCACCTCGCCGCGGGCATGCAGCACGCGTGCACGGTCGTAATGTGCCAAGGCTTCAAACAGGGGATTGCCAACCCGCTGCGCCAACTCCAGCGCCTCGCGGTTCCAGTTGCGCGCACGCGGGAAGTCGGCGTCGGCAATGGCCAGGTTGGACAGGGTCGACAAACACACCAGGCGCTGGCCATATCGCTTTTGCGGCAGGCTGCGCAGCGCTTCGCCACAGCACGCCAGGGTACGCTCGCGATCGCCGCGACCACGGGCAATCACCCCACTCAAGGCCAGCCATTGCGCCAGCATGGACTTTTGCGCAGTTGCCGATGGCGCGGGGAGGAAATGGCTCAAGTGACTGGCCAGCTCTTCGGCGGCGTCAAGTTGACCGGCCAGGCCCAAGGCCCAGCTGTACAGCACAATCAGGCGCGGGGTGCTGATCAGCAGGCTATCGGGCAGGTCCATTTTCCAGCGCAGCAACATGCCGACGTTCTGCTCGGCCAGCAGTTGCTCTTCAGAAAGGTTTTGCACCAGGTTGGCGGCAACATCCAAATGCCCGGCGCGCAACGCCTGCTCCACCGCTTCATCGAGCAAGCCTTGGCCATGGAACCAGCGACAGGCGCGCAGGTGCAGGCTCGACAGCGGCAAACTGGGCTGACGACTGCGTAACAAGTCGGAAAACAGATGGTGATAGCGATACCAGCGCCCGTTCTCGTCCAGCGGCACCAGAAAGACTTGATGCGCCTGCAGGTAACGGATGATTTCGCCACTGTCGTGGCTTTCACGCAGGGCATCGCATAATTCGCTGCAGAAACGCTCCTGACAGGCCGTGTCATTGAGGAAGGCCTGGACCTCGGCCGGGAGGATGTCGATCACTTCTTCGAGCAAGTAGTCGCGAATCAGCCCTTCGCCACCATGCAATGCCTGCGGCAATGCACTGTCACCCCCCGATTCACTGGCGGCCAGCTGCCAGAAGCGCAGCCCGGCAATCCAGCCGTCACTGCGCTGAATCAGGTTGTCCAGGGCCTGGCCGCGCAAGCCGGTTGATTGCTGGCCCAACACTGCCAACGACTCGTCCGGGGTCAGGCGCAAGTCCTGCTCGTTGAGTTCGAGCAATTGTCGCGACAGGCGCAGGCGCGCCAGGTGCCAGTCCGGACGCAGGCGGCTGGTAACCAGCAGCACCAAGCCTGGCGGCAAGTGGTTGAGGAAGAACTGCAGGCAGCGATCGAGTACCGGTCCCTGTGCCAGGTGGTAGTCATCGAGCACCAGCAACAACGGATTGTGTGGCTGCAGATGACGAGCCAACTCATCAAGCAGGCCGTCGAGCCATTCTTCGAAAGCAAAGGGCTGATGGCGCTGGCGCATTTTCAGCAGGCCCAAGGCCTGATTGCCCAGCGCCGGGCAATACTGCTGCAAGCCCTCGAGCAAGCGCTCGAGAAAACGCCCCGGATCATTGTCGCGTCGGCTCAAGCCCAGCCACAGGCTGCTCCAGTGATTGGGCAGGCCCTGGCAGAACTCCACCGCCAGCGAACTCTTGCCAAAACCTGCTGGCGCGTTGACCAGCAACAAGCGCCCGCCCAGCCCCGATTGCAGCCGTTGACACAAACGCGCCCGCGGCACGTGCCCTTCAGGCAGTGGCGGACGATAGAAGCGTCCTTCCAGGACGTTCATGGCCTGGCTGGCGAACCCTTGCGTACGGGACAGATCAGTCATGGCCGGCTCGTTTTAGTTAGGGAATCTTCGGCAGTACGGATCAGGGCAGACTAGCGGTTAAAAACTCACATTTGAAGATGATTGCTGCGTTTTGCCGAAAAAAGACTACAACAAAAAGCGACAATTCCGACTTCTGTGGGCTGCGCAAACAGAAACGCCCCGGCAAGCCGGGGCGTTCTGGGAGATCACACGGAGGTTTGACGCTTAGCGCACACCTTCCTGGCGAAGCGCTGCGGGCTGGAAGTCGCTGACGCTAGCCGAGAATCCGAAGTCGTAAGCCTTCTTCTCCTCGTTCTTCATGCCCAGTGCCAGATAGCGACCCGACTGCAGGTCGTAAATGGCTTCCAGGGTGTACCACGGCACCTGGACGTTGTAGTAGTCCTGGGAGTGGGCCTCGGAAACGCGCCACAGTTGATTGCGACCGTCGTACTGGTCGATCACTGCCGCTTGCCAGGTGTCTTCGTCGATGTAGAAATCACGCTTGGCATAGATATGACGTTGACCCGGCTTCAGGGTCGCCACCACGTGCCAGACGCGGCGCAGCTCATAGCGGCTCAAGTCCTGGTTGATGTGCCCGGCCTTGATGATGTCAGCATACTTGAGCTTCGGATCGTCGAGCTTGTAGCTGTTGGAGGCAATGTACATCTCTTTCTTGCCTTCCAGCTTCCAGTCGTAGCGATCCGGGGCGCCGTTGTACATGTCCAGGTTGTCGGAAGTACGCAGGCCATCGGCAGCAGTACCCGGACCATCGTAGGACACCTGTGGCGCCTGGCGCACGCGGCGCTGACCGGCGTTGTAGACCCAGGCCTTGCGCGGTTCCTTGACCTGATCGAGGGTCTCATGGACCAGCAGTACGGTACCGGCCAGACGCGCCGGCGCGGTCACTTTCTGCTTGAAGTAGAACAACACGTTGCCGGGGTTGGCCGGATCGTACCCCTTGACCTTGTCACGGAAGACGAACTGGTCCTGGAAATACACCAGGCTGTAGGAGCCATTGGTTTGTGGCGTGGCCTGAGTTACCAGGCGGGTCACGCTGCCGCCGCGATAGCGGGTGATGTGGTTCCAGATGACTTCGACGCCACTCTTGGGAATCGGAAACGGTATCGCGGTATCGAAGTTTTCCAGGCCGTTGCCACCGCCGACCAGCTTGGTACTGGTGGCGTTTTTCTTGATCGCGGCAAACACGGCGTCAGGCACGGTAGCGCCGCGGTGGGTCGGATACACCGGAAGCTTGTAACTGTCCGGGTAACGTTTGAGCATCGCGATCTGACCTGGGGACAGCTTGTCCTTGTACTGGTCAACGTTCTGCGCGGTGATGGTGTACAGCGGCTTTTCGCCTGCATAGGGGTCGGCCAGGAAGCCTTTGGCGTCAACCGCGCCGGCATTCGTCGCCAGCGGCTTCCAGGCACTGATCGAACCGTCAGCGTTACCGGCCTTTTCCGCGCCCATCGGCGTCAGGCTGGAGCCGAGCTTGGCCGCTTCGTCAGCAGACACCGCCGCCATGACGCTGGTGGCCAGCAGCGACAGGCCCAATACACCGGCTTGCAGCAGATTCTTGGTTATTTTCATATTCATACTCATCCTGAATCCGTGTTCTTAGAAGTTCACGCCGAAGCTGAGGGCGATGAAGTCGCGGTCATCCACGGTGGTGTACTTACCATCGAAGAAGTTGGTGTACGACAGGCTGGTGGTGTAGGTGTTCTGGTACTCGGCGTCCAGGCCCAGGCTAACCGCCTTGCGCCCTTCCTCGAAGTTGCCACCAGGGCCTGGGGAGTAACCGGAAACGTCATGCGACCAGGCCACGTTAGGCTTGAGGTTGACCCCGGCAAACACGTCGTTGTAGTCCCAGATGGCGCGAGCGCGGTAGCCCCAGGAGGTGCTGGTGGTGAAGCCATCGTTTTCACACTTGCGCGAGGCGTTGGCGGACGAGGCATTGTTGCCAGCACCGGTGATGGTCCGTCCGTTGAGGAACTCACAGGTATTGGCCGGGCCGGTAGGCTCCAGCGGTCCTGGGCCGTAGACCGGGTCGCGGCCATAACGCATCTTGTGTGCGCTCTCCAGGCCACCGACGTGGGTCACGCCGACTTCACCGACCACGGTCAGGCGGCTGGCACCCATCACTTGGTCGAAGAAGTGCGTGAAGGTTGTCTGCAGCTGGGTGATTTCCTTACGGGTATAACCGTGCATGTCCTGGCCTGGCACGCCCTTGAGCAGCGACGCGTTGCCCAGCCCCGGGATCGGTGTAACCCCGGCGTAGAGGATGTCGGTGGTATTGAGCTGCACCGGCGCGTTAGGACGGTAGCTGAGTTCACCACTCCACGCCGTACCGGTAGGCAAGGTGGTGGAGAAGCTCAAGCCGTACAAGCGGATGTCTTCAGGGTATTCGACGAAGTACTTCGAATTACCGGCGACAATGATCGGCGCTAAAGGTGCCAGCGCGGGTGGCAGGTTGCCGAGGCCGGCATAGACCGACGGATCAGCGCCGGTGGCACTGAAAATCGGCGCACGGCTGTGGTAGTTCATGAAGTAGGCGCCGAATTCGGTATCCAGCGGCTCGAACATGTAGCGCATGGCTACGCCGAACTGACCACTGTCACGCGCATCGCGATCCGGGCCACGGGCAACCTTCACGCCTTCTTGGTTGATGTCGACCCCCTGGCTGGCCAGGAAGCCCAGCGCTTGTGGCGGCAGGCTGCGGCTGCTGTTGAGCAAACGCAAGTTGTCGGTACAACCGTCGGCGATGACGTCCGGCTGTGAGAAGAACGTGCCGCAGTTGTCGACGACGGTCTGGTCCCATTCGATCTGGTAGAAGGCCTCGGCCGAGAGGTTATCGGTCAGGCTCTGCGACACATAGAACATGTTGACCGGGATCAGGCCTTCCTTGATCTCGGCACCCGGGCGGCGGAACGCGGCCACGTCGATCGGGTTGATCGAGTTGATGCCACCGCCGATGAAGGTACTTTCACCCCAGCTCACTACCTGCTTGCCCAGGCGCACCGAGCCTGGTTGATCGGCAATATCGTAGTTGTGATAGACGAAGGCATCGAGAATCTGCCCACCGGAAGACTTGGCGCCTTCTTTGCGGTTGGAGTCGCTGATGTCTTTGAACTCGCGGTGTTCATCCTTGAGCTCGAAGTCGTACCAGTACTTGCCCCGCACGAACACACCAGTGTCGCCGTACTTGAGCTCCAGGTCATGGATACCCTTGAAGATTTTCGAGAAAGTCTCACCGCGCTTGAAGTTCAGGTGGCCGTCATCGGAGGTCTGCGACAGACCTTTACCGCCGTTGTTGACGCCGATCAGGTTCTCGTTCGGCTTGGCTGTAGACCAACTGGCCCCCACGGACAGCGACGAGTCAAACGAGCCTTCGATTTCACCGATGTTGAAACTGACGCCGAATGCAGGACCGGCGAGCGTAGAAGCGAGGCTGACGGCCAACGGCAGTTTCGCCCGGCGCCAGAACAGATTTGCTGATGTCATCGACGCTACTCCATGTACTTTCTTTATTTTTATGGCAGTGAGTCCTTTGCAGAAACGCCTTGTTCGACGGGTGTGAGCGCACCTGAATCGTCGAACAAGTGGCCAGGCACAAATTTGTGCAGCCCCCCATTCCTGAAAACCCCCTGACCCGACTATAGCCAGCAGGTAGTGGTGCTAGATCCCTCTAAAGTGTGATTTGCATCGCTGACCTTGTGCCGCGGTTTCTTCACCGGCCGCCGCACTGGCAGCGGCAAGAATGGCTGAAAAATGACATTTGACAAGGTGAATGTGTGTCTAGCCTGCGGGTCACACCCAATTGGGTACGACCCGCATAGCTTCACAAGGTCGAGAGAAACGTACTGTTACTGGTCTGCCACTGCGCGATATCCAGGCGCATACGCTTCTTGTCGAGCTTGCCGACACTGGTCTTGGGAATTTCAGTAACAAGGGCTATCTGACTGGGAATCGCCCACTTGTTAATGTGCCCCAACTCGACGAAAGGCTTGAGATGTTCCTTCAGCGCCTTGGCATCGATCGCCTGATTCTCATGCACCACCAGCAGGGCAAACGGCCGCTCGCCCCACTGCGGATCGGCGACGCCAACCACGGCCACTTCACGCACCGCCGGGTGACGGCTGATCAGGTCTTCAAGCTCCAGCGAGGAAATCCACTCGCCGCCGGTCTTGATCACATCCTTGATGCGGTCGCGGATATCGATCACACCCATGCTGTCGAGGGTGGCAACGTCGCCGGTGTGTAACCAGCCCCCCTGCCAGAGTTCGGCGCCTTTCTCAGGCTCACGGAAATATCCCATGGTCAGCCATGGTGCGCGCAGCACCAGCTCCCCTTGGGTTTCGCCATCGGCTGGGAGGAAATTGCCGTCGCCATCGACAATCGCAGGTTCCACCAAGGGCACCGGCACCCCGGCCTTGATCCGGTAGGTGATGCATTCGTCTTCGCTGCCGGCCAGCAATTCGTCATTGAGGTGAGCACAAGACACCAACGGGCAGGTTTCCGACATGCCATAAGCCGCCGTCAGCTGAATGCCGTGGGCCTTGGCCGCCTCGTACAGGGCGCGGTTCAGCGAACTGCCGCCGATAATGATCTTCCAACCACCGAAATCCTGGGTTTGCGCACCTTTGGCGTTGAGCAGCATTTGCAGGATGGTCGGCACACAGTGCGAGAAGGTGACCTTCTCCTTGCGCCACAGCTCGCAGAGCATTTCCGGCTCATAGCGCCCGGGATAGACCTGCTTGACCCCGAGCATGGTCGCCACGTACGGGATGCCCCAGGCATGTACGTGGAACATCGGGGTGATCGGCATGTACACATCGTTACTGCCCAGCAGCCGCACACTGTCGATGCTGCCGGTCACCGAGGCCGCGGCCAGGGTGTGCAACACCAGTTGCCGATGAGTGAAATACACTCCTTTGGGGTTACCGGTGGTACCTGTGGTGTAGAACGTGGTGGCGACCGAGTTTTCGTCAAAATCAGGAAAGTCGTAGACCGGGCTGGCGGCGGCCAACAATTGCTCGTACTCACCCAGCAGATTCGGCAGCTCGGCGGTCTTGGACTCAGCGTCGGTGAGCAACAGGGTTTTCTCTACTGTGGTCAGTTGCCCGGCGATGGCTTGGTAGAGCGCGACAAACTCGCTGTTGACCAGCACAAAGCGGTCTTCAGCGTGGTTCATGGTGTAGAGAATCTGTTCCGGCGACAGGCGCACGTTGATGGTGTGCACCACCGCCCCGATCATCGGGATGGCAAACATGCACTCCAGGTAACGGTGGCTGTCCCAATCCATCACGGCGACCGTGTCACCGGCCTTCACCCCCGCTTCGGTCAATACGTTGGCCAGGCGTGCGATGCGCTCGTTGAGGGTCAGGTAGCTGTAGCGCAACTGATCGCGGTATACGATTTCGCGGGTTTTTTCGTAGCGGCTGCCCGACAACAGCAAGCGCTTGATCAACAGCGGAAACTGATAAGCGCCCTCGGCGGGAGCAATGACACGGGTTTGCAACATAGGAGTCCCTTTTCTAGAGTGCACGAGCTAGGCAAAACATAGCTCACTCTAGAACGCCACCACGCCGGTCAAATCAGCCAAAGGAATGATTTGACCGGGGCAAATGACTAGAGGCAAATAGCCATCAATGCATTTCAGTGAAGGCAATCTTCACACCTAGGGCGATCAGCACCGCGCCCATGGTGCGATCGAACCAGTGGCCCATACGGGCGAATCCGGCGCGCACCCGTTGCTGGCTGAACAGCATGGCGACCAAGCAGAACCATAAGCCGGTTGCAACGGCCAGGTACACCCCGTAACCGGCCTGGATGGCCAGGGGTGTATGCGGATTGATCACCACGGTGAACAGCGACAAGAAGAACAACGTAGCCTTGGGGTTCAGACCATTGGTCATGAAGCCGGCAACAAAGGCCGCGCGTGGTGTGCGCTCGACGGTCGACGCCTGCACGGCATCGCTGCCTGGCGCAGCTGGGCCAGCGCGTAGCGCCTTAAAGCCGATATAGAGCAAATAAGCCGCTGCCAGCCATTTCAGCGCATTGAACAGCACAATCGACTGCGACACGATCAGGCCGATGCCGAGCAGCGAATAGCCGACATGCAGGAAAATCGCCATGCCAACGCCAAAAGCGGTCCAGGTACCGGCGCGTCGACCATGGGTCACGCTTTCGCGTACCACCACAGCAAAATCCGGACCGGGGCTGGCGACCGCCAGCAGGTGAATCAGGGCAACAGTAAGAAATTCAGCCCAATACATGGGGGCTCCTTGCGGTAGTGGGTGAACACGAAGAAAACGTACATTACGCCCTCGACACACCATGTAACAACCTGTAGCCGCTGCTTGTGAAGTGCCGAACCGAGCCTTTACGATGGTCCCACGCCCCCGTACTCGACAGGATCTGACATGCCCACCCTTCGTCGCGCCGTATTTCTCGACCATGCCTCACTGGACCTGGGTGACCTCGACCTGAGTGGCCTGCGTGACAGTTTCGACGAACTGCAACTGTACCCGAGCACGACCGCCGAAGACGTCAGCGAACGTTTGCACGGCGCCACCGTCGCGATCAGCAACAAGGTCATGCTCGATGCCAAGACCCTGGCAGCCAACCCGCAGCTCCAACTGATCCTGGTGGCCGCCACCGGTACCAACAACGTCGACCTGCAGGCGGCGCGGGCCCAAGGCATCGTGGTCAGCAACTGCCAGGGCTATGGCACACCGTCAGTCGCTCAGCACACCCTGGCTTTGCTGCTGGCGCTGGCCACACGCCTGCCGGACTATCAGCACGCCGTCGCGGCCGGGAAGTGGGCGCAGGCCAAGCAATTCTGCCTGCTGGACTTTCCCATCGTCGAACTGGAGGGCAAATCCCTCGGCATGCTCGGCCATGGTGAACTGGGCGGCGCCGTGGCGCGCCTGGCGGAGGCCTTTGGCATGCGTGTACTGCTGGGGCAACTACCTGGACGCCCACTCCGTGAAGACCGTTTACCCCTGGATGAGTTGCTGCCTCAGGTCGACGCCCTGACCTTGCACTGCCCCCTCAACGAACACACGCGCAACTTGATCGGTGCCGAAGAACTGGCCCTGCTCAAGCCGGGCGCCTTCGTCATCAATACTGCCCGTGGCGGCCTGATCAACGAACAAGCCCTGGCCGACACCCTGCGCGCGGGTCATCTGGGCGGCGCGGCGACCGATGTGCTGAGTGTCGAGCCTCCGGTCAACGGCAACCCATTGTTGGCCGACGATATCCCGCGCCTGATCATCACCCCGCACAGTGCCTGGGGCGCGGTTGAATCACGCCAGCGTATCGTCGAACAACTGCGCGAGAACGCCGCAGCGTTTTTTGCCGGCAGCCCGCGCCGACAGGTCGGCTAAGCCGCGCCCGGCTCTGCTAAACTGCGCCACTTTTTCAGGAGCCCCATCCATGGACCCGCGCAGTGAAGTGTTGCTTCGTCAGGCCGAGCTTTTCCAGGGCTCGCTATTGCTCGCCGGCTTGCCCGCTGATGACTTGCTCGGCAAGCTGCCGGCCGCCCATGGCTGGAGCTGGCATGCCGGCGATCAGGCGGGGATCGAGGCGCGCTTTGCCGGACGCAGCCATTTCGGCGTGGAGGCGCCCGCCCAGGGCTTCGACGCCGCCGTGCTGTTCCTGCCCAAGTCCCGCGACCTGGCCAACTACTTGCTCAATGCCCTGGCCTCGCGACTGGCCGGACGAATGCTGTATCTGGTCGGCGAAAAGCGTGGTGGGATCGAAGGCGCGGCGAAACAGCTGCATGCCTTTGGCAAGCCACGCAAGCTCGACAGCGCCCGCCACTGCCAGCTGTGGCAAGTCACCGTGGAGCACGCGCCCGAAGCCAAGTCATTGGAAAGCCTGGCCGAGCGCTTTGAGTTGCCCCTGGCTGACGGGCCGCTGCAGATTGTCACCTTGCCGGGGGTGTTCAGCCACGGTCGCCTGGACCGCGGCACGGCCCTGCTGCTCGAGCACCTGGATCATCTGCCGGTCGGCCAGGTCCTCGACTTCGGCTGCGGTGCGGGTGTGCTCGGTGCCACCATCAAGCGTCGCTACCCGCAAAGCCAGGTCACCCTGCTGGATGTCGATGCTTTCGCCGTGGCCAGCAGTCGCCTGACCTTGGCGGCCAATGCCTTGCAGGGCGAGGTGATTGCCGGCGATGGCATTGATGCCGCACCGCGTGGCCTGGACGTGATTCTGAGCAATCCGCCGTTCCACACCGGCGTCCATACCAATTACCAGGCCTCGGAAACTTTGCTGAAAAAATCAGCCGAACATCTGAAAAAAGGCGGCGAACTTCGCCTGGTTGCCAACAGCTTCCTGCGCTACCAACCGCTGATCGAAGGCGCCCTGGGCAACTGCCAGGTACGTGCCGAAGGACAAGGCTTCAAGATCTATCAGGCAACACACGGTTAACAATCAACGCTTGCCGAAACGGATTTGCCTAGGCAGAATCCGCTCCGTCCTAGGGGAGTAGTCTCCCGCGAGCACCCCGCTCGCCCGGCACGCGTCAACATACTTGGTCCACAGACCATGGCGCGTGCGACCCACGGTCCGCACAGACGGACCCAGGGTTTGACAAGACCTATGACACGCACACCTTACCCGGGGCGGGAAGGCTGTACGTGTCATAGCCGTGTCGACCCGCCCCGTAGGAATCCTGATGCTGGAATCATTGCTCGTCCCGACTGCGATCGTGGCCCTCGCCGAAATTGGCGACAAAACCCAACTGCTCGCACTCATCCTCGCTGCGCGCTTTCGCAAGCCCTGGCCAATCATCGCCGGCATCATTGCTGCAACGTTGGCCAACCATGCTGCTGCCGGCGCTGTCGGCGCCTGGGTCAGCACCTTTTTCTCCGCCGCTACCCTGCACTGGATCCTCGCTGCCAGCTTTGCTGCCACGGCCCTGTGGACACTGATTCCAGACAAGATGGATGATGACGAAGCCAGCACCGCGCGGCGCTTCGGTCCGTTCCTGACCACTTTGATTGCGTTCTTCATCGCCGAAATCGGCGATAAGACCCAAGTCGCCACCGTGATGCTGGCGGCGCAGTATCCGCACCTGATCATGGTCATTATCGGCACCACCCTGGGCATGCTGATTGCCAACGTGCCGGTGGTATTGGCGGGCAATTTTGCCGCCGAGAAATTGCCATTGACCCTGATTCGCCGCTTGGCCTCAGCAGCGTTCTTTGTACTGGCCGCTGTGGCGGTGTATTCGGCAATGCAGGTCAGTGGCTGGATAGGCTGAATGCCCCTGTAAAAGCCGGCATTACCGGCGATGGGCCGCAAAGCGGCCCACCTCCAAGTTACTTCTTGGCCTGTTCGTACAACGGCATCACCTTCGGAATCGCCGCCTGCAACGAAGCCTGGCGGCTGGCCGACGCCGGGTGAGTGCTCATGAACTCCGGCTGCGAACCACCTGAAGCTTGAGCCATCTTGTCCCACAAGCTGATCGCGGCATTAGGGTTGTATCCGGCACGCGCGGCCAGCTCCAGGCCGATCAAGTCCGCTTCGTTCTCATTGGAGCGGCTGTTGGGTAAGGTCATGCTGTACTGCACCACGGTGTCGGCAATCGCCAGGCTGTCCTGCCCCAGGCCAAGCAAGGCTCCCGCGCCTTGGCGGGCCATTTGCACGCCGTAGGCCTTGGACATGGCTTCCCGGCCATGTTCACGCAAGGCGTGAGCGATTTCATGGCCCATGACCGCAGCGATTTCATCGTCGGTCAGCTTGAGCTTATCGATCAGGCCGGTATAGAAGAAGATCTTGCCGCCAGGGCCGCAGTTGGCGTTGAGCTCGTCGCTCTTGATCAGGTTGACCTCCCAGTTCCACTGCGCTGCATCCGGGCGGAACTTCGGCGCCTGGGCAATCAAGCGGTCGGCGATCGCCTTCACGCGCTTGGCGTCGGTACTGGTTTTGTCCAACACGCCTTTGCTCGACGCTTCACCCAGGGTCTGTTGATAAGACTGCGCATACATCTGGTTGACCTCATCGGTCGACAGCATACTGAACATATACTGTTTACGCTCGACACCCACGGCGCCGCCGCTGGTGGTGTTCACTGCCTGGCATCCAGCAAGCAGTACGCTGGCGCTCAGGGCGCCGACAACAAATGACTTACGCATGAAAACACTCCATTCGAACATGCCGCGTATCCTAGGCCGACTCGATTGAGCCCGCCATATCCCAAGCAAAGAATTCTCCAGACGGCACTCATGCTTTGCCCGGCGTAGGCCGATAAGCCAAGGCAGACGTACTTTCTTGCGCTTGGAGCCCTTCATGAAGTTCAGGTCGATCCAGTTTTCCGTCGCCGCACTGGCCGGTGCCATTGTCTTGAGCATTGTTGCCGCTCTGGTGCTATATGCCGTGTACGCCGGTCAGCGCACCCAGGAGTTGGTGCAAACCCGCACCCAAGCGCAATTCGAGGCGCTGATCGAACAACGTTTGACCGCCCTGGCGCGCACGCAAGTCAGTGAAATCCAGCGCGGCCTGGAAGCACCGTTGCTGATCGCCCGTGGCCTGGCCACCAGCAACGCTATGCTGGGCATGCAGGACGCCAGCGGCAATGCGCTGCTCAAGATCGAGCGCGAACAACTGATCGCCCTGCTCAAACAGACTGCCGTAACCAATCCGTTGATTCTCGGTACCTACCTGGGCTGGGAAGCCAACGCTCTGGACCATGACGACAGCCGTTTCGTCGGCACCTCCATCGTTGGTATCGACAGCGCCAATGGCCGCTTCCTGCCCTGGTGGTTCCGTAACGAAGACGGCAGCCTGGGCCTGGACAAGCTCGCCGATGTCGACGATCAGACCATCCTCGCCACTGGCGTGCGCGCCAGTGAGTACTATCTGTGCTCGCGAGACTCGAAGAAGGCCTGCGTGATTGACCCGGCGCCTTATAAAGTCGGTGACAAAATGGTGATGCTCGCCTCGTTCGTTGAACCGATCCTCATCGATGGCCAGTTTCAAGGAATTGCCGGCGCCGACCTGTCGGTGAACTTCATTCAAGAGCTGCTTAATACCGCAGACCGACAGCTCTACGAGGGCGCTGGCGAACTGGCCTTGGTGTCTGGCAACGGTCGCTTGGTGGCCTTTACCAAGGACCCGAGCAAGTTCGGTGAAAAAGCCAGTGACGCCCTCGACGCCAGCGTCGCAGCCACTTTGAGCCAGCTCAGTGGCGAAAACCTACGCTACGAAGTCAATCAGGATGCCGGACGCATCGAGCTGTATCTGCCGTTCAAGATTGGTAATACCGACGCCCGCTGGACGCTGCTGCTGGAACTGCCACTAAGCGCGGTGATGGCTGACGTCACCAAGCTGCAGGACGAACTCAGCGCGCAACGCAGCACCGACCTCACCGGCATGACCTTGATGGGCCTGGGCATCGCTGCCCTTGGCCTGCTGGTGATCTGGCTGCTGGCGCATGGTATTGCCCGTCCACTGCGCCAGATGGTGGCCATGCTTGACGACATCGCCCAGGGTGAAGGTGACCTGACGCGCCGCCTGAGCAGCGACCGCGCCGACGAACTGGGCTCGATCGCCAAAGGCTTCAATACCTTCCTGGCCAAACTGCAGGCCATGATCACTCAGGTAGTGACCTCGGTGCAGAAAGTCAGCGACTCCTCAGAGCACACCGCAGATATCGCCATCCGCACCAACCAGGGCGTGCACAAGCAAATGGCCGAGATCGACCTGGTGGCCACCGCGGTGCACGAAATGACCGCTACCGCCCAGGACGTGGCGCGCAATGCCACCCATGCTGCCCAGGCGGCCAGCAACGCCGACCAGGCTGCCCACCAGGGCCTGCAGATTGTACGCAGCACCTCGAATTCAATCAGTGCCTTGGCCGAAGAGATTGGTCGTGCTGTCGGCGTGGTGCAGACCCTGGCCCGCGACAGCGAAAACATCAACGCGATCCTCACGGCGATTCGCGCCATTGCCGAGCAGACCAACCTGCTGGCACTCAACGCGGCCATCGAAGCGGCGCGCGCCGGCGAACAGGGCCGCGGCTTTGCCGTGGTGGCCGACGAGGTGCGTAACCTGGCACAAAAGACGCAGCAAGCCACCGAAGAAATCCAGCAGATGATTCAGCAATTGCAGCAAGGTACCCGCGATGTAGTGCGGGTCATGGAAGACAGCCAAGGCAAGACCGATGACAGCGTGCAGCAGGCTGCGCGCGCCGCACAGGCACTGGAAAGCATCACCCAGGCGGTTTCGGTGATCAATGACATGAACACCCAGATCGCCAGCGCTGCGGAAGAACAGAGTGCGGTGGCTGAAGACATCAACCGCAACGTCATCAATATTGGCCAGGTGGCCAATGAAGTGGCCGGTGGTGCCGATGAGTCGAGCAACGCCAGCGCCGAGCTGACCAAGCTGGCTGAACAGCAACGGCGCTTGATCAATCAGTTCAGGGTTTGACTAAGCTGCAAGCTTCAAGAAGCGCTGCCCAATCGCTTTTCAGCTTGCAGCTCATAGCTCGCCGGCCTCAGGCCGGCGTAAGACACTCCGGCCCATTGAGCTTCGGATCATTGACCATATTGGCCAGCACCCGCTCACGCAACGGCGCCTGGGCACTGGCCAGCAACTCATACAGTCGTGCTGGTGGCGTCTCTGGGTCCAGCCAGGCCGCCTGCCCGGCCGCATCCAGTATCAGCGGTCGACGCTGGTTCATCGCCGCTTGGGTGACCACTGCGGTGCTCAACCAAACCTGATCCTGCACCGGATACGCCTCCCAGATCGCAGCAAAAAACAGCGAAGAACCCTCTCCTGGCGTCAACCAGTAGGGGCGCTTGCGCTGGGTTCCGCGCCATTCGTAAAAACCATTGGCCGGCATCAGGCAACGGCGCTGGCGAAAAGCCTCACGAAACATCGGCTGTTCGGCCAGGGTTTCAGCACGGGCATGGGCCGGGGTGCGCGACAGGTCGGTCAACCATGCCGGGGTCAGCCCCCAACGGGCACGGGCCAACTCCAACTGGCCGTCTTCAAGGCGGCGCTGGATCAGTACCGAAGCACCGGGGGAAATATTCCATTGCGCCTGCTGGTCAGTCGGGAACCCCGGCAATGCAGCAAAGGCGGGAGACCAGCGAAACAGCGCGTAACGTCCACACATGAGGGATTGAGACCTAGCAAATCAGGGTGCCCGGAACGTGCTCCGGTTCGTCGCCAGCCAGTGGCTGGGCGGTATTGTACGCAGCGATCAGCTGTCGTGCGTACTCGGCCTGTTCATCGGCAACCGCCAGGCCCAACAGGCCCTGCATCGGCAGATCACCGATAGCACCCATTAGGTCGCGGCCAACCAGATGAACCTTGACCCCTTCGCTGTCGAGCATTCCGATCAGCATTTCGGCTTCCAACAGGCTTTCTGGGTCGTAGATTCGCTGCATCAGTCATTCTCACCGTAAACATCAAGCATCCATTCGTCACCATGCACCTGAAGTACAAACCTGATGGGTTTGCAGCACACCTGGCAATCCTCGATGTACTCCTGGTCACCACCAGACAGGTCCACCGTTGTTTCAACTTCTTCACCGCAATAAGGGCAATCGTAAGTTGCAGCTTCGAGCATCGCGGCCTCCACAGTGACTTGTGCGTATAATTGCCGGTCTATTTACAGGACCTGCGCGTGTTCGAGCCGTTTTTCGAACCCCGGCCCTACCTATTACCCTAGCCGTTTCCAACAAGAGAGCATGATGGGCGAATTCGATGCCATCCGACCGTACGACGACGCTGAGGTCCCTGCCGTTCTGGCACGCCTGCTCAGCGACCCGGCATTCCTCGATATCCTCACCCACTTCCGCTTCCCGCGCATGGCCGGAGCACTCGGCTGGATGCTCAAGCCCCTGATCGCCCGCCGCCTGCGCAAGGAGTTTGCCGGAGTCAGTTGCGTTTCGACCCTGCAGGACAAGGTCGAGTACTACGTCGACCATACCATCGAGCGGGCTACCGACGGCGTCACCTACACCGGCGTCGAACTGCTCAAGTCCGGCACGGCCTACCTGTTCCTGGCCAACCACCGCGACATCGTCATGGACCCGGCGTTCGTCAATTACGCGGTGTACCACGCCGGGCTGCCGACGCCTCGAATCGCCATCGGTGACAACCTGCTGCAAAAGCCGTTCGTCAGCGACATGATGCGCCTGAACAAGAGTTTCATCGTCCATCGCTCGATCACCGGGCGCCGGGAAAAGCTCGCGGCCTATCAGCTGCTCTCGGCCTATATCAACCATTCGATCCGCAACGACGGTCAGTCGATCTGGATCGCCCAAGCCGAAGGCCGGGCCAAGGATGGCGACGATCGCACCGATTCGGCAATCCTGAAAATGTTCCACATGAGCCGCAAGGACGAGCCGTTTGGTGCAGTAATTCAGTCGCTGAACCTGAGCCCGGTGTCGATCAGTTACGAATATGACCCCTGCGACCAGGCCAAGGCCCGCGAGCTGTATATCCGTGCCACTACCGGTAGCTACAGTAAGGCGCCGGGTGAGGATGACCTGAGCATCGCCCAGGGCATCACAGGCTATAAGGGACGTGTGCACATCAACTTTGCCCCACCCGTGACGGCGTTCTTTGAGGACACCAAGCAATTGGCGGCGGAAATTGATCGGCAGATTCTTGCCGGCTACCGGTTATTCCCGGTGCATTACCTGGCGTATGCGCAGTGGGCTGACGCTGATCCGGCACTGGAGGTGCCGACGGCGGCCAAGCTGTTCCCGGCCGATGAATTGGCCCGCGCCCAGACCGAATGGCAGCGTCGCCTGGATGCCTGCCCGGCCGAACAGCGGCCATATCTGGTGCAGCAATATGCGACGCCGGTGCGTAATCAGTACCGGGTCAAGGCAGGCTTGGCGCTTTAAGTCACCTATCGCCAGCCAGGCCAGCGCCTACAACGCTTGTAGGAGCCGGCCTGGCCGGCGATGAGGCGCTGGTTACACCCAGGTACTGAACCAGGACAGCAGCAAGGCCAACGCCAGGAAGGCAAAGCCCAGAATGTAGTAAAAACGGTTAATGCGCAGGGTCATGCCATCGGCCACCGCCTCATCGCTTGGCGCCCCCGCCAGTGCTTGCGCCTGACGACGCCGGGCACTGTGCAGCAGCAAGCCGCCAGGGCAGGTAATCAGCAGTGCCAGCACGTTGATCAGCTTGGCAGGGTGGGCAGCGATCAGCCCCCAAAGCATTTGCAGCGACATTCCAGTACCTCGAAGTCAGACATCGGCGGGCATTCTACCCAAGCCCGTTCTCAAGTCCTGCGCTTTTCGACCAATGACGAGCCTCGTCACACGAATGTCATCCACACACGCCACCCTAGCGGCCTTCAACGAATCGGAGCTCGTTCATGCTGCACGCCGAAAACCAGGACCGCCTCTATCAGATCGCCCAAAGCGACGAACAGCAAGCGCTGATCGACGGCCTGGCGTTCAATGTCCAGGACCGTCAATGGCTGGTGTATTGCGCACTCGGTGGTCATGCCCATGAGCACCTGCCCGAGGTCGATGGCCAGACCGGTATCAGCGTCCTGGAGTTCTACGTCGAAGCAGCCTGAAGCCAGCCACAAAAAAGCCCGATGACCGACCTACAGTCACCGGGCGTTTTGTGAACGTCGATTACTCGCCGAGGATCTGGCCAATGGCCTGGTCCTTGAACAAACGGGTCAGGGCGTCACTGAGGACGTCACCGACCAGCTTGGTGTTGGTTTCCTGGTTCGGTGCCATGCCAAAGCGCTGGTCCAGGGACGCACCATAACGACCGCTGTAGCGACGGTTGGCGTTGGACACGTCCGCCTTGAAGGTCGCACCAATGGTGGCCTCAGTTACGTACATGCCTTCTTTCGGCGACTGGTACTTCAGTTCGGCCAGGGTCACCGTCAGCTGCGGCGCGTTGTAGGCGTTTGGCGTCGGGGTGAAGCCCAGCAGGCGCACGGCCGCTTCGGCCTGGGCCTGCAGTTTTGGCAAAATGTCGTTGCCGGTCACGGTAATCGCGCTGGTTTCAGGGTACAGACCACCACGGGTGCCCAGCGTTTGCGAAGCACGACCATCGACCACCTTGACCACCACTGGCTGGCCATGACCGACCGGCGCCAACTGAGCGGTGAGTTTGGGTTGCGGGCTGAGTTGTTGCGGGCTGTGGGCACAACCGACCAGCGTCAGACTGGTCACCGCGATCAAACCGAACAACAAACGTTGCAACATGCTCATCTCTCCAGAATAGGCAGCAAAGGCCGCCAGTATAACCAGCACGAGGCGGCCCAGCTATCGCCGTGCCATTAGTGATTAAGACCGGTCAGAACAGCACGGGTTCGCGATCAAAACGACTGATCCGCCTGTGGCGACCCTAGCCGCCTGAACCGTGCATCAATAAAAGTCGCTAATTAAAGATCATTTCTGTCCAAGACATCGTTATAATCTCCCCCCGATTATAAGGACGTCTCCTGATCGGGCCTCGCAGCACCGCCAATGTGCACCATCGGCATCCTCCGCACCGCCCACAGAGAGCCTTCCACACAGGTCTTGCACCAGCCAGTGTGCCTGCGTCATTTCGGCCCCCTGCTCTGCCTGAACCTGCCGGCCTGCCATCGCGCAGACCATTTTGAGGTTCACGACTCCAAAAGAGCGTGAAAAAACGGGTTTTCACAACTTCACGAGAGTGTGGCGAGCAATGAACAGTCTGGCATGTGCAAAAGCACCTAAAGTGTCCCGAACAGCCCTGAACAGCTGGCAAATGTGCTCATCCAGGATGAGTGCCTGAGGCCGGTCCATAACGCACGACGGACACCTTGACCATAAGTCGAATTGCCGCATCGGCCTTAAAATGCGTTTATAGGCAACGCAAAGCCCGGTTGGCGGTGTCCGCTGAAGTTGCAAAAACTGCGAAGAATCGGACATGGCGGTCCTGGCCAAGCCTGGGATCCTATGCTGTCAATTTGGTGCTGTAGATTTTGGAGACGCGTTAATGGCGCAGAACGAAGCAGTCGATGTAGTACTGGTAGGGGCAGGCATCATGAGTGCCACCCTGGCCGTACTGCTCAAGGAACTCGACCCGGCGATCAAGCTGGAAGTCGTCGAGTTGATGGACTCGGGTGCCGCGGAAAGTTCCAACCCGTGGAACAACGCCGGAACCGGCCATGCCGGGCTGTGTGAACTGAACTACACGCCGCAGGCCGCCGACGGCAGCATCGACATCAAGAAAGCGGTGCTCATCAACACTCAGTTCGAGGTGTCCCGGCAGTTCTGGGCCTACCTGAGCAAGAAGGGCGCGTTCACTTCGCCACGGGCGTTCATCAACCCCGTGCCGCACCTGAGCTACGTCGAAGGTCAGAAGGGTATCGACTTCCTCAAGAAGCGCTTTGAGCTGCTCAAGCAGCACCATGCCTTCAGCGAGATGGAATACACCGAAGACAAAGCCGTGATGAACGAGTGGATGCCGCTGATGATGCCGGGTCGCCCTGCCGACCAGCAAATCGCCGCCACCCGCGTCTTGAAAGGCACCGACATCAACTTCGGCGCCCTGACCAATAAATTGCTCAAGCACCTGGCCAGCGCGCCAGATGCCCAGGTCAAGTATTGCAAGCGGGTTACTGGCTTGCGTCGCAATGGCAGCGGCTGGACCGTCAGCATCAAGGACGTCAACAGCGGCAGCAGCCGTGAAGTCGACGCCCGCTTCGTGTTCCTCGGCGCCGGTGGCGCGGCCCTGCCGCTGCTGCAGCAGTCGGGTATCGAAGAAAGCAAAGGCTTTGGCGGGTTCCCGGTCAGTGGCCAATGGCTGCGTTGCGACAACCCGGAAGTGGTCAAGCAGCACCAGGCCAAGGTCTACAGCCAGGCTGCAGTCGGTTCGCCACCGATGTCGGTTCCGCACCTGGATACTCGTGTTGTCGATGGCAAGACCTCGCTGCTGTTCGGTCCTTATGCCGGCTTCACCACCAAGTTCCTCAAGCACGGTTCGTTCCTCGACCTGCCACTGTCGGTACGCATGGGGAACATCGGCCCGATGCTCGCCGTGGCACGCGACAACATGGACCTGACCAAGTACCTGGTCAGCGAAGTGATGCAGTCGATGGAGCAGCGCCTGGACTCCCTGCGCCGCTTCTACCCCGAGGCGAAAGCTGAGGACTGGCGCCTTGAAGTGGCTGGCCAGCGTGTCCAGATCATCAAGAAAGACCCGAAAAAAGGCGGCATCCTGCAGTTCGGTACCGAGCTGGTAGCAGCCAAGGACGGCACCCTCGCCGCTCTGCTGGGCGCCTCTCCGGGTGCTTCGGTGACGGTCTCGATCATGCTCGACCTGATCGAGCGCTGCTTCCCCGAGCAGACCAAGGGCGCCTGGGCAGCCAAGCTCAAGGAAATTTTCCCGGCCCGGGAAAAGGTCCTGGCCGCCGACGCCGCGCTGTACCACAAGATCAGCGCACACAACGACGAGGTCCTCGGCCTGGTCGAAAACAGCCCGGCGCAAAGCTACGCGTAAAGCACCGGCATAAAAAAACGCCCTTCGGGGCGTTTTTTTATGCGCGCTGGCTAATCAGCCGCGAGCCGTGTCGATGATCTCAATGTACTCAGCGGCGTTGCGCTGGTCCTTGATCACGTCGACGAAAGTTTGGCCGTGTTCGTCTTTACCGTCCACGTCCAGGCCCGCCTCAACGAAGAAACCGACAAAACGTTCGAAGTCGTCGATGCGCAGGCCGCGATAGGCCTTGATCAGCTTGTGCAGCGAAGGCGAAGTGGCATCCGCTGGTTCGAACTGCAGGAAGGATTTGACGTAGTCGTCGCTGATCTCGTCGCCAATCACTTGCTTCTTGTCTTTACGCATTACCGACTCCACCTGAACCATCACGGACATTTTTCACGGGCCGGCAGTTTACCCCTGCCCGACACTGGCACTCAACGCGCGCGTACCGCTCCAGTGTGCAGATCAGCCCAGATATGGCCGTTGCCGTAGCTGAGGAACTGCACATAGACGGTATCGTTGCGCAACAGATCAAGGATCACCCGATATTGGCTCAGCGGGTAATTGAGGTTCAGGGTTTTACTTTTGGCGTCGAACACCGGCTTTTTCAGGCTTTTGCTTTCGCCATCGAAGCTGATCAGCACCTGATTGGCGCTTGTGCCCTTGCTCAATGGCTTGCCTTTCAGGCGCAAGGTCAACGGCGAGGTCACCGGAATGGGTTGCTGATTGGACTGACGCTGATTGCCCACCACCACCGAATAGCTGGTGACTTGCAACAGCTGCTGGACCTCAGGGACCTCCTGGCGCAGGGACTGATCATCCGCTGGCAGAAACTGATTGTGCAAGGGAGCGGCAGCCAGCGGCAGGCTCAAGAGCAAAAGAAGGGGGGCGATTGCACGCATGGCAGGCTCCTTGGAACGGCCTGGCACTCTAGCACGTCAATCGAAGTGCGCGCGCATCCAGGCCTGATACTCGGCAACGCCTGGATCGCCTTCGCGCGGCGCCCAGTTAGCCAGCTCTCCTTCGCCAACTGGGCGATAAGGGCCAGACTTGCACTCGAACATCATGCTGTCTGCTTCCAGCACCACCAGACCGTGAAAGGTACCGGGCGCAAGATCAACACCCAGGCAATCGCCACCGGCCTGCATCACCCGCTTGTCGACTACCGTGCCCTGCTCATCAAAGATCAACAGGCCCAGCTTGCCACGCAACACGATCAGGCATTCAGCCTTGTCGGCTGACAGATGTTGGTGCGGCGGAATATAGGTAGCAGGCTGCAGGCCGACCACCATGCGGTGGCAAGGCTCTTCCATTTCATGAAAATTGTGGTGCTGGCGACTGCGCGGATTAGCCGCAGCCTTGGCAGCCAGCGCGGTAAACAACGCGTGGTCGAGAAACCCGGGCTGGCGCATGTGATTTACAGCCCTTTGACGGCGAAAATGCCATTGGCGTTGCGCCAGTAGCCCTTGTAATCCATGCCATAACCGAACACATAACGGTCAACGCAGCTCAGGCCACAGAAGTCGGCTTTCAACTCGGTGCTGGCCTTGCGGTCGTGATCCTTGTCGATCAGCACGGCAGTGTGCACAGCACGAGCGCCGGCATGCTTGCAGAAGTCGATGATGGCACTGAGGGTGTGACCTTCATCCAGGATGTCGTCGATGATCAGTACGTCACGATCAATGAACGAGACTTCCGGCTTGGCTTTCCAGAACAGATCACCACCGCTGGTCTGATTGCGATAGCGCGTGGCGTGCAGGTACGACGATTCCAGCGGGAATTGCAGGTGGGTCAGCAGCTTGCCAGCGAAAATAAGGCCACCGTTCATCACACAGAACACCACCGGGTTGCTCTCGGCGAGCACTTCGCTGATTTGCGCGCCAACATGGGCGATGGCGGCCTCTACTTCGGCTTCGGTGTACAGGCAGTCAGCCTCTCGCATGACTTGACGGATATGCTCGAGATCAGCGGACATGGCGCTCTCCAGGGGGCTGCAATTGTGAAAAGCGGGCAAAGGTACGCATCCAACGGCGCCAGATCAAGCATTTATGGACTAACGTCCAGAATGCCTATAGGACACACACGGCTGAATAGATTAATCTACCGCGGTTTTTTTGCCCGCCCCCGGAGCTTTCCCTATGCCTACCCGTGAGATCCGCCATCCGCTGATCCGTCACAAGCTCGGCCTGATGCGCCGCGCTGATATCAGCACCAAGAATTTCCGCGAACTCGCCCAGGAAGTCGGCACGCTCCTGACCTACGAGGCCACCAAAGACCTGCCACTCGAAAGCTACGAGATCGATGGCTGGTGCGGTAAGGTCCAGGTCGAGAAAATCGCCGGTAAGAAGATTACTGTAGTACCGATCCTGCGCGCCGGTATCGGCATGCTCGACGGTGTGCTCAGCCTGATTCCAGGCGCCAAGGTCAGCGCCGTGGGCGTTGCCCGCAACGAGGAAACCCTCGAAGCCCATACCTACCTGGAAAAGCTCGCCCCGGAAATCGACGAGCGCCTGGCGCTGATCATCGACCCGATGCTGGCCACCGGCGCTTCGATGGTCGCCACCATTGACCTGCTGAAAAAAGCTGGCTGCAAAGACATCCGCGCAATGGTCCTGGTTGCCGCGCCGGAAGGCATTGCCGTGGTCGAGAAAGCACACCCGGATGTACAGATCTACACCGCCTCGATCGACGAGCGCCTGAACGAACATGGCTACATCATCCCAGGCCTGGGCGATGCCGGCGACAAGATCTTCGGCACCAAGCAGAAGGACGCCTGAGCATGCAGCAGGAGTTCAACGACCCGCTCTGGCGCCAGGTTCTCTCCGGCGCGCAGATGCTGTTCGTCGCCTTTGGCGCGCTGGTGTTGATGCCGCTGATCACCGGCCTTGACCCTAACGTCGCGCTGTTCACTGCGGGCCTGGGAACTCTGCTGTTTCAGGTGGTGACTGGCCGTCAGGTTCCGGTGTTCCTGGCGTCGAGCTTTGCCTTCATTACCCCGATCATTCTTGCCAAGGGCCAGTTCGGCCTGGCCGAGACCATGGGCGGGGTGATGGCGGCGGGTTTTGTCTACACCTTCCTCGGCCTTGCCGTGAAGATCAAGGGCACCGGTTTCATCGACCGCCTGCTACCACCTGTGGTGATTGGCCCGGTGATCATCTCGATCGGCCTGGCCATGGCACCGATTGCCGCCAACATGGCCATGGGCAAGGCGGGTGACGGTACCGAACTGCTGCCCTACAGCACGGCGATGCTGATCTCGATGCCGGCGCTGTTGACGACGTTGATTGTCGCGGTATTCGGCAAGGGCATCTTCCGCCTGGTACCGATCATTGCTGGCGTGCTGGTGGGTTTTGCCCTGTCGTTCTACTTCGGCGTGGTCGATACCGCCAAGATTGCCGCCGCGCCTTGGTTGGCCGTGCCGCACTTCACCGCACCAGCATTCAACTGGCAGGCGATCCTGTTCATCGTGCCGGTTGCCCTTGCACCGGCCATCGAGCATATCGGCGGGGTGATTGCCGTGGGTAGCGTGACCGGGCGCGATTACCTGAAAAAGCCTGGCCTGCACCGCACCCTGCTTGGTGATGGTATTGCCACTACCACGGCCGGCCTGTTCGGTGGCCCGCCCAACACCACCTACGCAGAAGTCACAGGCGCGGTGATGCTGACCAAGAACTACAACCCGAAGATCATGACCTGGGCGGCGATTTTCGCCATCACCCTGGCCTTCATCGGCAAGTTCGGCGCGCTGCTGCAGAGCATTCCGGTGCCGGTGATGGGCGGAATTCTGTGCCTGCTGTTCGGCTCGATTGCAGCCGTGGGCATGAACACCATGATCCGCCACAAGATCGACCTGAGCGAAGCCCGCAATCTGGTGATCGTTTCGGTAACGCTGGTGTTCGGCATCGGCGGTGTGCTGGTGGGTAGCGGCACAGGCCCGGACGATTGGGGCCTTAAGGGCATCGCACTGTGTGCGGTGGTTGCCATTGCCTTGAACTTGCTGCTGCCAGGTAACGACGGCTGGAAGAAAAAAGCGGAATAAGCTGCAAGCTGCAAGCCTCGGAGAGCCCATTAACCGGCTCTGGCTTGCAGCTTGAGGCTTAATGCGCTTCCTCTGAAAGCGCCTTCAGCGCCTGTACCCATTGCGGGTGATCATTCAGGCACGGTACCAGCAGCAACTCCTCCCCGCCTGCCGCAATAAACTGCTCACGTCCGCGATCTCCGATCTCTTCCAGCGTCTCGATGCAGTCAGCAACAAACGCCGGGCACATGACCAGCAGCTTCTTCACCCCTGATTTCCCCAATTCATCCAGCCGCGTTTCGGTGTAGGGCTCAATCCATTTGGCCCGGCCCAGCCGCGATTGGAACGACACCGACCACTTACCATCGGGAATGCCCATCTGCCGGGCAAACGCCTGGGCGCTGCGCAGGCATTGCCCGCGATAACACACAGCAAGCATCTCGGGCGAGGAGTCCCGGCAGCAGTCCGCAGCCTGGAAATCATGTGTGCCCGTCGGATCGAGCTTCTTCAAGTGGCGCTCAGGCAAGCCATGGAAGCTCAGCAACAGATGGTCATAATCCTGCTCAAGATACGGCCGGGCACTGGCCACCAATGCATCGATGTATTCAGGACGGTCATAGAACGGCTGCAACACGGTCATCTGCAATGGCAATTTCTGTTCGCTAATCACCTGCCGAGCTTGTTCAGTCACCGTCGTCACGGTGCTGTCGGCAAATTGTGGATAGAGCGGTGCCAGAGTGACTTTCTTCACGCCCTGGGCTGCCAACCGCGCCAGCACCACCGGCAATGACGGCTCGCCATAGCGCATGGCGATTTCCACCGGGCCATGGCGCCACTGCTCACGCATGGCCTCCTGCAAACGACGGGTCAACACCACCAGGGGCGAACCTTCGTCCCACCAGATCGAGGCATAGGCATGAGCCGATTGCTCAGGCCGCTTGATCAGGATCAGCGAAACCAGCAAGCGACGTACCGGCCAAGGCAAGTCGATAACGTAGGGGTCCATCAAAAACTGATTGAGGTAGCGGCGCACATCGGCTACCGATGTGGAGGCCGGCGAGCCCAGGTTGACCAGCAGCAGAGCGTGATCGGTCATGCAACGTCCTATTTCAGAGGCGACTGGACAACTCATCCAGAGCCGATTGCAGATCATTGAAGCGGAAAGTGAAACCCGCAGCGAGCAAGCGCACCGGCCGTGCCCGCTGACCGCCCAACAGCAGGGTCGACAGTTCGCCCAACCCAGCCTTGAGCACCAGTGCCGGTACCGGCAAAAAGGCCGGACGATGCAACACGCGACCCAGACGCTTGGCAAACTCGCGGTTGCGCACCGGTTCCGGGGCGCAGGCATTATAAGGACCGCTGGCGTCCTTGTGCTGCAAGAGAAAATCTATCAGGGCAATCTGGTCGTCGATATGCACCCACGGCATCCACTGCCGACCGTCACCAATCGGGCCGCCCAGGCCCCATTTGAACGGCACACGCAGGCGCGACAAAAAGCCGCCCTCGCTGGACAGCACCAAACCGGTACGCACCAGCACCACACGTATGCCCAAGGCTTGCGCACGCTGTGCAGTTTCCTCCCAGGCGATGCACAGCTGACTGGCAAAGTCCTCTTTGACCGGCTGCGAAGCCTCAGTCAGCTCACGTTCGCCACCGTCGCCGTACCACCCTACTGCTGAGCCGGAGATCAGTACTTCAGGGCGCTGCTGACGGCCGTTGAGCCAGGCCAGTAACTGCTCCGTAAGGGTGATTCGACTGCTCCAGAGCAGCGCCCGTCGCCGCGCACTCCAAGGGCGATCGGCAATCGGCGCACCGGCCAGATTGATCACCGCATCGATGCGCTGCTCTTCACCTAACTCTTCCAGCTGGGCAATCCCCTGTACACCCGCCCCGCACAACTTTCCCACTTGCTCGGGCCGCCGACTCCAGACCGTCAGACGATGACCTTGTGCCAACCAGTGCTGACAAAGTTGTTGGCCTATCAATCCCGTACCGCCGGTCAGCAATATATGCATGGCTGTGTCCTCACATGGCGCGCCCTGGTCTATTTTTAACAACAAGGCACTTTTTTGACCAAACGCTCTCGGATAAACATAGGCCAACCTGCAATAGCGAATGAAGCCATATTATGCACGGATCGTTAATTGTACAGGTTTGCCCTGCAGCGTAGCCTGCAACCCTAAGGTTCGAAGAGGCCATTATGACTGTACCTATTGCCATCATCGGTGCCGGCATCGCCGGGCTGTCAGCGGCCCAGGCACTGCAAAAAGCCGGGCAGACTGTCCACTTGTTCGACAAGGGCCACGGCAGCGGCGGCCGTATGGCCAGCAAACGCAGTGATGCCGGTGCCCTGGATCTCGGTGCACAATATTTCACCGCCCGCGACCGGCGCTTTGTCGAGCAGGTTCAGCAATGGGTGACAGCCGGCTGGGTCGCCGAGTGGAAGCCGCAGCTCTACAACTATCAGAACGGTGTCCTGAGCCCGTCTCCAGACGAACAGACCCGTTGGGTCGGCGTGCCGCGCATGAGTGCAATCACCCGGGGCTTGCTCAAAGACGTGACCGTCAACTTCACCTGCCGGATTGCCGAGGTATTTCGTGGCAAACACTACTGGCACTTGCAGGACACTGACGGCTGCAGCCACGGCCCGTTCAGCCGAGTGATCGTCGCGGTGCCAGCACCCCAGGCCACCCAATTGTTGGCGGCCACCCCGAAGCTTGCGGCCACTGCCGCAGGGGTGCAGATGGATCCGACCTGGGCGATTGCCCTGGCCTTCGATACGCCACTGGACACACCGATGCAGGGTTGCTTCGTACAAGACAGTTCCCTTGACTGGCTGGCATGCAACCGCAGCAAACCAGGCCGTGACGAGCATATGGACACCTGGGTGCTGCATGCCACCTCAAGCTGGAGCAAGCAGCACATCGACCTGAGCAAGGAAGCGGTGATCGAACAGCTGTGGGGCGACTTTGCCGAATTGGTCGGTTGCGTAGTTCCGGCGCCGAACTTTTCCCTTGCCCACCGCTGGCTCTATGCCCGTCCAGCCAGCAACCACGAATGGGGCGCCTTGGCCGACGCCGACCTGGGCCTCTATGCCTGCGGTGACTGGTGCCTGTCGGGACGCGTTGAAGGTGCCTGGCTTAGTGGCCAAGAAGCAGCTCGGCGGCTGCTTGAGCATCTGGAATAGCGGTGAAATCTCGCGCTTTTTGTATTCCTGTACAATAATTTCACTTTGTACAAGATTATTTGAAGCCTACCATGGACACTTTTTGCCAGCATCCCCACGGTTTTGCCAACGAAGAAGACCTGCGCGATCCGGTGCTGCGGGATAACTACGCCCTCCTGGCCGATTGGCAACAACTGTTAGCCCAAGGTCTCAACCGTAGCGCCCTTATCGACTTTCATTCCCGCTACAAATACCAATTGATGGCCAGCAGTCCACAGCAGTACAAGGTGCTGGGACAACTACTGGGCAGCATGACTCGCGACGATGACCCGCAGGTCCTTGGTCCTCGCTATTTCAGCCAGTTACAGCAAGCGCTAAGCCGCTGTGCGACCCGCGGTAACCACACTAATGTGCTCCTGCACCTGAGTGGCTACCTGCGCAAAGCACTGAGCCAAGAAGACCGCGAGCAAATGCGTCAGTTGATCAGTCAATACCACGCTGGTGTCGTGTCCTTGGAGGTTGTGCTGACGCGGTTCAAAGATCATCTATGCCGTCACCCCGATGCTTATCTGTCACAACAGGTTTACCTGTACCCACCTGTACATAATCTGAGTTTGCGCAATGCAATGTGAGCAGACATCACATTCCATTCACGTAACTGGCGCGAATGAAGAAAAGTACGAACTTCCTGATTGGCTGCACGGTCAGCATTTTCAAGGACGCTCGACCGGGGAAGCACCATGCAACTGATCTGGCTGCGCAGCGACCTGCGCGTACACGACAATACCGCGCTGTCTGCAGCCTGCTCCCAGGGGCCGACTCTGGCGGTCTGGCTGATCAGCGCACAGCAGTGGCGCAGCCATGATGATGCCCCATGCAAAATCGATTTCTGGTTACGTAATCTGGCGCAACTCAGCGAGCAGCTTACGGCGCTGAACATTCCCTTGTTGTTGCGTGAGGCCGATACCTGGGACCAGGCTCCCGATGTGCTGTTGCAAGTCTGCCGCGACTATCAGGTGCAAGCACTGCACCTGAATGAAGAATACGGCGTCAACGAAAGCCGTCGTGATCAAGCTGTCAGTGCGGCGATGGCACGCGCAGGCATAACCGTGCATGGTTATCTGGATCAGCTGTTGTTCAAACCTGGAACAATCCTGACCCGCAACGGTGGCTACTTCCAGGTCTTCAGTCAATTTCGCAAGGTCTGTTACCAGCGTTTGCAGTTGGGTGTCCCCAGCCTGCAACGCCCGCTGACAGCGCAGGCGCCGCTAGGCATCTGCAGCGACACGATCCCCATTCAAGTGGCAGGCTTCGAGCCACCCGCTCCCAGTCTGAGCGAACTGTGGCCAGCAGGTGAGGCCGAGGCCAACGCACGTTTGCAGCGCTTTATCGACGAAGCCGCTGAGGACTATCAGCAACAGCGGGATTTACCTGCGGCAATGGGCACCAGCCAACTTTCGCCGTACATTGCAGCCGGGGTCATTTCCCCGCGCCAATGCCTGCATCGGGCGCTCGCGCACAATCAGGGGGAGTTTGACAGCGGCAACCAAGGACTAGTGACCTGGATCAATGAGCTGCTCTGGCGTGAGTTCTATAAGCACATCCTTCACGGCTATCCCCGTGTGTCGCGCCACCGCGCCTTTCGCCAGGAAACCGAGGCGTTACCCTGGCGTCATGCCCCTGAGGAATTGAAAGCCTGGCAACAGGGCCGCACCGGCATCCCGATCATCGACGCAGCCATGCGCCAACTGCTCGCCACAGGCTGGATGCACAATCGCCTACGGATGATCGTGGCGATGTTTTTAACCAAAAACCTGCTGATCGACTGGCGTGAAGGCGAGCGCTTTTTCATGCGCCACCTGATTGATGGTGACCTGGCCGCGAACAATGGTGGGTGGCAGTGGAGCGCCTCCACGGGAACCGACGCGGCACCGTACTTCCGGATTTTCAATCCCATCAGCCAGTCCCAGCGCTTCGATAGCCAAGGCCACTTTATCAAGCGCTGGCTACCCGAACGGGGAGACCTCGATGGAAAAAACATCCATTTAGCCATGCAATTTGATGGTTTATTTGCTAAAAATCAGTATCCACAACCGATTGTGGACCTCTCTAGTAGTCGCCAACGTGCCCTGATCGCTTTCAAGAATTTATCCACGCGGCAGTTTGAGGAATCGCATTTTGAGTAGTTCTATTGCCAGACGTTTCTGGGTCAGCGGTGCCAGCAGCGGCCTAGGCCTGACGCTGGTCGAACAACTGTTGGAACAAGGCGCGCAGGTAGCCGCCAGCGGCAAGCGTTGTGAAGCTTTGCGGTCCCTGACCGAACAGTACCCGCAACGACTGCTGCTGCTCGACGGCAACCTGACCGAGCCCTTCACCGCGCAGCAGGCAGCCAAACAGATCGCTGATCGCTGGGGTGCGCTTGAGTGCCTGATCATCAATGCCGGGACCTGCGACTATCTAGCCCTGGGAACGCCGGCACCGGCGATGTTCGAAAGCATCATCAACAGCAACCTCAGCGCCTCCAGGCATTGCCTGGAAAACGCCCTGCCGCTGCTGCGACATGGTCGCTCGCCTCAGGTGGTCGGTATTTTCAGTCGGTATTCATCGTTGCAATTGGGTGACCCTAGCCAACCGCTCACCTCAGACAACAGCGTGATACAGCTGTTGAATGGCCAGCGCACGGCCCTCACCACCCAAGGCATAGACTTGACGATTATTGCCCCCAAGAGCCTGAACCACCCGCAGACACCGGTGCCGGTCGCACTGCAACAGTGGACAGCGCGAAGTGCCGCACAAGCCATCCTCGAACGCCTGCCTGAGCGCCCTGCCAACCTGGTACTGGAAGCGCTGCAACAGAACAACCTCTGGCCATTGCCCAAGTAAGTACGCGGCCCTGCAAACAATGCAGGGCAAGCGTGCTTTTACAGCGGCATGCGGTAATGAAGTGTGTAGTTTTCTACGCCATCGTTAGGCGTTTGCAATCCGGCATTGGAGTAATGAATCGCGCGCACACCGATTTCATGTCCACCCGCAAAACGCAGACCAAAGCCAATGCGGTCTTCGAACTGGAAAGACGATCCCAATCGGTTATCTTCAACTTCAGTACTGGCGAATGCCGCTATGCCGATACCGGCTTCGATAAAAGGCTTTACCGACTCTCCGGCAAACTCGTAGACAAATACTGGAGCGAAGGAAAGACTGTGGTTGCTTGACGTCTCGTCACCGTCCCAATAGGTGTAGCCCGCATCCCAATAACCCGTAAGCCGGCCAACGCTGGTTTGCCACCAACTGGTATCCCAGTTCGATTGCAGCCCAAAGCGATAAGTCATAGTCGAATCGCCAGTTTGCCCAAGCGCAAACGAGAGATCGGCCGCTTGAGTTGTAAAAGATTGCCCCAGGGTCACAGCTGCAACAGCAGCCAAACAAAGCAGTTTCTTCATGAGAAACGTCCTTTTTCCTAATGCTAGTGTTGGTTCTTTTGCCTCATCGGACAAAATTATAGAAATCGGTAGCGCGACGTTAGTTCATCAAACTTTCGGTGTTTTTAACACTTATTTTATTGGGTGAAGCTTCGCACACTGGCAGCTTTATTCCACAACATTGGCAGTATATTGCGCAAATGTTCCGGGCTTGAACTGGTCCACACTTGCGCATCCCGCGCCGGGCCGAGAGACAGCAACTGGCGTTCGCTCAACAGCCGTTGCAACTGACGGGCAACCGCCGCACCCGTGTCAATAATGGCGATTGATGGCGGCACCATCTGGGCCAACAGCGGTTTGAGGAACGGGTAATGCGTGCAGCCAAGAATCAAGGTGTCGCAACCGGCTTCGAGCAAGGGCTTCACGTAGCCCTCAAGCAGCTCTCGCAGGGTTGGGCTGCCGAGATCGCCAGCTTCGATACACTCGACCAGCCCAGGGCACGGCTGGGTCACCACCCGCACATCGCTGGCAAAACGATCCAGCAAGGCTGCGAACTTGGCGCTCTGTAATGTGCCGGTGGTTGCCAGCACCCCTACTACGCCACTGCGGGTTGCTGCAGCTGCGGGCTTCACCGCAGGCTCCATGCCCACCAACGGCCAATCAGGGTATTGCTCGCGCAGATCGGCCACGGCGGCCACCGTGGCAGTGTTGCAAGCGAGCACCATGGCCTTGGCGCCCTGCCCACGGAAAAATTCGGCTACCAGGCGGCAGCGCTGGCGGATGAACTCAGGGGATTTCTCGCCGTAGGGGATATGCCCGCAGTCGGCCACGTACAACAGTGACTCATTGGGCAACAAGCGTTGGATCTCAGCCAGCACCGACAAGCCACCCACGCCGGAATCGAAGACGCCGATCGGCGCAGTTGTCTGCTCAGTCATTGTGCCCGCCGCACACACTGCATCCCGGGTCGCGCTTGACACGCAACTCACGGAAACGGCTACCCAAGGCATCAATCAGCAACAACCGACCTACCAACGGCTGACCAAAATCGGCCAACAGCTTAAGCGCTTCCAGGGCCTGCAGGCTGCCTACCAAGCCAACCAACGGACCGAGTACTCCGGCTTCACTACAGGTCAGCTCGGCTTCACTGCCATGACCGTAGAGGCAGTGATAGCAAGGGCTTTCAGGGCGACGTGGGTCGAACACTGACAACTGCCCTTCCAAGCGAATCGCCGCACCACTGACCAGCGGCTTGCGCGAGGCCACACAGGCAGCATTGACCGCTTCGCGGGTAGCGAAATTGTCGGTACAGTCGAGCACCAGGTCCACCGCCTGCACGGCGCTAGCCAAGGAATCTTCATCCAGCGCACTGCGGTGGGCCACAAGACGCACTTCAGGGTTGATTGCCTGCAAGCGGGTCAACGCTGAGTCGACCTTGCTCTGACCTACCGAGGGCGTGTCATGCAGTACCTGGCGTTGCAAGTTGGTCAAGTCGACCGTATCGAAATCCGCCAGGTGCAACTCACCGACACCGGCCGCTGCCAGGTACAACGCCACAGGAGAACCCAGGCCGCCGAGACCGACGATCAGCACCCGGCTGTTTTTCAGCCGCAATTGCCCGTCGATATCGACCTGAGCCAGAAGAATTTGCCGACTGTAGCGCAACAGCTCCTGATCACTCAGCACGACAGTCGCCCCAGGCTGATGCGCTCATGCCCACCGAAATCGATGCGGCTTTCGATCTGCTCAAAGTTGTGCTGAGCCAGCAACTCACGCACCGCTGCGGCCTGATCGTAACCGTGTTCAAGCAGTAACAAGCCACTTGGCTGCAGATGCGCAGGAGCCTGGCTGATGATAACGCGCAGGTCATCCAGGCCATCGGCACCGGCGACCAAGGCGCTGCTGGGCTCAAAACGCACATCGCCGGATACCAGATGAGGATCTTCAGCGGCGATATAGGGCGGATTGCTGATAATCAGATCGAAGCGCTCGCCACTCAGGGCGTCGAACCAATGACTGCTACGCACCTGGACATTATCCAGGCTCAGACGTTGGCGATTGCGCTCGGCCAAGGCCACCGCTTCAAGTACGCGATCGACCGCGCTGACCTGCCACTGCGGTCGCTCGCTGGCCAGGGCCAGGGCGATGGCACCGGTACCGGTACCCAGATCCAGGACCCGCACCGGCGTAGTGGGCAACAACTCCAGGGCTGTCTCGACCAGCAACTCGGTGTCCGGACGCGGAATCAGGGTATGTGGTGCCACTTCCAGGTCCAGGTTCCAGAACCCTTGCTGGCCGAGGATATAGGCCACTGGTTCGCCGCTACGGCGACGCTGCAGGTACTCGGCGAAGGTCAATGCCGCTTCGCTGCTGACAATTCGCTCAGGCCAGGTATGCAGATAACTGCGCGACTTGCCGATGGCGGCGGCCAACAGCAGTTCCACGTCCAGACGCGCAGTGGGCGAATCCGGAAGCTCCGCAGCGCGAAGCAGGCTGGCGATAATCGTCATTTACTCACCCAGTGCAGCCAGTTGGTCAGCCTGATATTCGGCCAACAACGGTTCAATCACCGCGTCGACGCCACCGGCCAGAACATCATCCAGGGAATACAGGGTCAGGTTGATGCGGTGATCGGTGACCCGGCCCTGTGGATAGTTGTAGGTACGAATTCGCTCGGAGCGGTCACCCGACCCCACCAGCAGCTTACGCTCGCTGGCAATTGCATTCTGCGCGGCGCTGGTCTGAATGTCGTTGAGTTTGGCCGACAGCCAGGACATCGCCCGCGCGCGATTCTTGTGCTGGGAACGCTCTTCCTGGCACTCGACGACGATACCGGTGGGCAAGTGGGTGATGCGGATGGCCGAGTCGGTCTTGTTGATGTGCTGACCACCGGCACCGGAGGCGCGGTAGGTATCAACCCGCAGGTCCGCCGGGTTGATCTCGATCGCCACCTGTTCATCAGGCTCGGGCAGTACCGCCACGGTGCAGGCCGAGGTGTGGATGCGGCCCTGGGATTCGGTTTCCGGCACACGCTGAACACGGTGGGCGCCGGACTCGAACTTCAGCTTGCCATAGACATGCTCGCCCTCGACTCGCGCGATGATTTCCTTGTAGCCACCATGCTCACCCTCGTTTTCCGAGAGGATTTCCAGGCGCCAGCCACGACGTTCGGCGTAGCGCGAATACATGCGGAACAGATCACCGGAGAAAATCGCCGCCTCATCACCGCCGGTACCGGCACGGATTTCCAGGAACACGTTGCGGCCGTCGTTAGGATCCTTGGGCAACAGCATGCGCTGGAGCTGAAGCTCCAACTCAGCCAATTGCACCTTGGCTTCGCGCACTTCTTCCACCGCCATTTCGCGCAAGTCGGGGTCATTGTCCTTGAGCAACGCCTGGGCGCCAGCCAGGTCATCCTGGACCTTGCGCCATTGAGCGTAGGTGGCGGCCACAGGCTCGACCTCGGCGTATTCACGGGAATAGGCACGGAAGCGGGTCTGGTCGGAAATGACTTCAGCATCACCCAGCAGGGCGGTCAATTCCTCGAAACGGTCCTGGAGGGTGTCCAGCTTATTGAGCAGCGACGCTTTCATTGCGGGGTTTTATCCGTCGAACCCTCATTGAGGGCAAAGAGTTCCTGGGCCATGGCCAACGCATCGAGGCGGCCTTCGGCAGAGAGCTTTTTCAGTTGCACACTGGGTGCATGGAGCAATTTGTTGGTCAGCCCGCGCGCCAGTTGCACCAGCACCTCTTCGGCGCCGGCACCGTTGGCCAGAAGCCGCTGGGCCTTTTGCAGTTCTTCGTCACGCAGACGTTCACTTTGCTGACGGTACGCCTTGAGCACATCGACCGCAGCCAGCTCGCGCAGACGCACCATGAAATCTTCGGCACCCACCGAAACCAGCTCTTCGGCGGCCTGGGCAGCGCCCTGGCGGCTCTTGAGGTTCTCGGCGACGACATCATGCAGGTCATCGACGGTGTAGAGATAAACGTCGTCCAGTTCACCGACCTCTGGCTCGATGTCGCGTGGTACGGCGATATCGACCATGAAAATCGGCTTGTGCCGGCGCAGCTTCAGCGCACTTTCCACCGCGCCCTTGCCGAGGATCGGCAGTTGACTGGCAGTGGAACTGATAACGATATCGCTATTGACCAATTCCTGGGGAATATCGGCTAACAATACCGCATGAGCACCGAACTGCTCGGCCAGGGTACTGGCCCGCTCCAAGGTGCGGTTGGCCACCACGATACGCCGCACGCCCTGTTCATGCAGGTGCCGCGCGACCAACGTGATGGTTTCGCCGGCGCCAATCAGCAAGGCCTGGCTACGCCCCAGGTCACTGAAGATCTGCTTGGCCAGGCTGACCGCGGCAAAAGCCACCGACACCGGATTCTCACCGATTGCGGTATCCGTACGCACCTGCTTGGCGGCACTGAAGGTCGCCTGAAACAGACGGCCAAGCAGCGGCCCGATGGTTCCAGCTTCGCGTGCCACGGCATAGGCGGACTTCATCTGTCCGAGGATCTGCGGTTCGCCCAGCACCAGCGAGTCGAGCCCGGAGGCGACGCGCATCATGTGCCGCACGGCGTCATGATCTTCATGGATGTAGGCACTGGCGCGCAGCTCATCGAGGCTCAGCTGATGGTATTCAGCCAACCAGCGCAGAATACTTTCTGCCGCCAAGTGATCCTGCTCTATATAGAGTTCACTGCGGTTACAGGTCGAAAGGATCGCCGCCTCACGGCTGGCGGTCAGTCGGCAGAGCTGCTGCAAGGCGTCCACCAACTGCTCAGGGGTAAACGCCACGCGCTCGCGTACGTCTACCGAGGCAGTCTTATGGTTGATACCGAGGGCAAGAAAGGCCATGCAAGATCGCTGATTATGACGAGAAGCCGATAATTGTCCTACTTCGCAGGTTTCAGAACAACCACCGCTCGCTATTGTCTCTATAGTCTACCCCTACCGAGACCTTCGCTTATGGGTTTGCCCCGGCGCTTGTGTCATGATGATCCGACCGCTGGTAAGCCGCCCAAATCCTCATATGAATAGATCCTACGCGTTGTTCCTTGCCTTGGCCCTGCTCCAGGGCTGCCAGACCCTGGCCCCCGATTCAACGGACGCCCAGACGCCTGCCGTTGATGCCGCACAGCAGCCGGACAAGCCTGTGGTTTATGGATCGTTCAGCCAGGAAACCGTCTACAACCTGTTGACTGCAGAGCTGGCCGGCCAGCGCAATCGCTTTGACATAGCGCTGGACAACTATGTCACCGAAGCGATCAAAACCCAGGACCCGGGCATTTCCGAACGTGCTTACCGCATTGCCGAATACCTGGGGGCTGACCAGTCTGCCCTGGATACCGCACTGATCTGGGCGAAAAATGACCGAAGCAGCCTTGACGCCCAGCGCGCCGCGGCCATCCAGCTGGCACGCGCGGGCCGTTACGACGACTCCATGGTCTACATGGAGAAAGTACTCCAGGGCAAAGGCGACACTCATTTCGATTTCCTTGCCCTGTCGGCTGCCGAAACCGACCAGGACACCCGCGACGGCCTGCAGAAGAGCTTCGACCGCCTGCTGCAGAAGTACCCAGACAATGGTCAGCTGGTGTTCGGCAAGGCCCTGTTGCTGCAGCAGGACGGCAATTCCAACGCAGCGCTGACGCTGCTTGAAGAGCATCCACCTGAAGAGGGCGAGATTGCCCCGGTGTTGTTGCGCGCGCGCCTGCTGCAAAGCGTCGGCCGTGGCGAAGAAGCTCTGCCACTGCTGCAGAAAACCATCCGCCAATACCCGGACGACAAACGCCTGCGCCTGACCTACGCCCGCACATTGGTTGAACAGGATCGCCTGGACGACGCCAAGGTCGAGTTTTCCAGCCTGGTTGAGCAATACCCGGATGATGACGAACTGCGATATTCCCTGGCACTGATCTGCCTGGAAACCAAAAATTGGGACGAAGCGGCCGGTTATCTGCAGGAACTGATCGAACGAGACAGCCATGTCGACGCGGCGCACCTGAACCTGGGCCGCATCCACGAAGAACGCAACCAGCAACAAGCCGCCCTGGATGAGTACGCCCAGGTCGGCCCAGGCAACGATTACCTGCCCGCGCAACTGCGCCAGGCGGACATCCTCGTTGCCAATGGCCGCAGCAGCGAAGCCTCGCGACGCCTGGCCCTGGCTCGCGACACCCAGCCCGACTATGCCATTCAGCTGTATCTGATCGAAGCCGAGGCCTTGGGCAACAACGATAAAGATGCCCAGGCCCTGCAAGTACTGGAACAGGCCCTCAAGCAGTACCCCGACGACAATAGCCTGCTGTACACCCGCGCCATGCTGGCCGAGAAGCGCAACGACCTGGCCCAAATGGAAAAGGACCTGCGCAGCATCATCGCCCGCGAACCGGAAAACGCCATGGCCCTCAATGCCCTGGGCTACACCCTGGCTGATCGCACCACGCGCTATGCCGAAGCCAAGGCGCTGATCGACAAGGCTCATCAGATCACCCCGGACGATCCTGCGGTGCTCGACAGCCTGGGCTGGGTCAACTACCGGCTGGGCAATCTCGACGAAGCCGAGCGTCTGCTGCGCCAGGCCCTGGAGCGCTTCCCCGACCACGAAGTCGCCGCGCACCTGGGTGAAGTGCAGTGGGCCAACGGCAAACGTCGTGAAGCTCGCCAGACCTGGGCCAAAGGCTTCGAAGCCCAACCCGACAGCCCTATCCTGCGCAAGACTGTTCTGCGCCTGACCGGATCCGAGACTCTTTAAGCCTATGTTTTTGCGCCACTGCATCACTTTCAGCCTGATCGCCCTGCTTGCCGGCTGTGCCGGCTTCGGTTCCCGTGAAGCCCTTCAGGGCCAGGGCAGCCCACAGCTGTGGCGCGAACACAAGCAACAGCTGAGCACCCTGGATGGCTGGCAGATCAACGGCAAGGTAGGTATTCGCGCGCCGAAAGACTCCGGTAGCGGCACCCTGTTCTGGCTGCAACGCCAGGATTATTACGACATTCGCCTGTCCGGCCCGCTGGGTCGCGGCGCTGCCCGGCTGACCGGTCGTCCTGGTGGCGTGGTGCTGGAAGTTGCCAACCAGGGCCGCTTCGAAGCCAAGAACCCCGAAGCCCTCCTGGCAGAACAGCTCGGTTGGGAGCTGCCGGTCTCGCACCTGGTCTGGTGGGTTCGTGGCCTGCCCGCCCCCAACAGCAAAAGTCAGCTGACCCTGGACAGCGACAGCCGCCTGGCCCGCCTGAAACAAGATGGCTGGGACGTGCAATACCTGAGCTATACCAAGCAAAACGGTTACTGGTTGCCCGAGCGTCTCAAATTGCACGGCCAGAATATCGACGTAACCGTCGTGGTAAAAGACTGGCAGCCGCGCCAGCTGGGGCATTGACATGACCCGCCTGACCCTGCCCGCTCCAGCCAAGCTCAATTTGATGCTGCATATCCTTGGTCGCCGCCCTGATGGCTATCACGAGCTGCAAACATTGTTTCAGTTCATCGATCATGCTGACGAACTGCAATTCGCCGTCCGTGACGATGGCCAGATCCGCTTGCACAGCGACATCGACAACGTGCCCCACGACAGCAACCTGATCGTCAAGGCAGCGCGAAAGCTGCAACAACTGTCCGGCTGTACCCTGGGCGCCGACATCTGGCTGACGAAAATCCTGCCCATGGGCGGCGGGATCGGCGGTGGCAGCTCCGATGCGGCCACCACCCTGCTCGGCCTGAACCTTCTGTGGAAACTGGATTGCAGTGAAGACCAACTGGCCGAACTGGGGCTTTCGCTGGGCGCTGATGTCCCGGTATTCGTCCGCGGCCATGCAGCCTTCGCCGAAGGCGTAGGTGAAAAACTGACCCCGGTTGACCCGGAAGAACCCTGGTATGTTGTGCTGGTTCCGCAAGTATTTGTTAGTACAGCAGAAATTTTTTCACATCCGCAGTTGACACGTGATTCCTTGCCCATTAAGATGCGCCCCGCTCCCAAGGGAAACAGTCGAAATGACTGCCAACCGGTAGTAGAGCAGAGTTACCCAGAGGTACGTAACTCACTGAGTTTGCTAAGCAAATTCACTGACGCTAGACTCACCGGAACTGGAAGTTGTGTGTTTGGGGCCTTCCCAAGCAAAGCTGAAGCTGATAAAGTTTTGGCCCTTCTTGCAGATACCCAAACAGGATTTGTGGCAAAGGGAAGCAACGTTTCGATGTTGCATCGCACGCTTCAAAGTCTGCTCTAGGAATCGAGTACAAGGTGCTCGCAGCAACAAATACAGGGGCGTCGCCAAGCGGTAAGGCAGCAGGTTTTGATCCTGCCATGCGTTGGTTCGAATCCAGCCGCCCCTGCCATTTTCCTTATACTCATCCAGGTATACCCTCAGCCTTCAGGTACTGCGCGTGTCCAAGATGATGGTCTTTACGGGGAACGCTAACCCCGATCTGGCTCGGCGTGTCGTACGTCAGCTGCATATCCCACTGGGTGATGTTTCTGTCGGTAAATTCTCCGACGGCGAAATCAGCACTGAGATTAATGAAAATGTCCGCGGTAAAGACGTTTTCATCATTCAGCCGACTTGCGCGCCAACCAACGATAATCTGATGGAACTGGTAGTGATGGCCGACGCCTTCCGCCGCTCCTCAGCCTCCCGAATCACTGCCGTGATTCCTTACTTCGGATATGCCCGCCAGGATCGCCGTCCGCGTTCGGCGCGTGTAGCTATCAGCGCCAAAGTCGTCGCTGACATGCTCACCGTCGTCGGTATCGACCGTGTTCTCACTGTCGATCTGCACGCTGACCAAATCCAGGGTTTCTTCGATATTCCGGTAGATAACATCTACGGCTCCCCCGTTCTGGTGGATGACATCGAAGACCAGCGTTTCGAGAACCTCATGATCGTGTCCCCGGACATCGGCGGCGTCGTGCGTGCACGTGCTGTTGCCAAGTCCTTGGGTGTTGATCTGGGTATCATCGACAAACGCCGTGAAAAGGCTAATCACTCCGAAGTGATGCATATCATCGGCGACGTCGAAGGACGTACCTGTATTCTCGTCGACGACATGGTCGATACCGCCGGCACTCTGTGCCACGCGGCCAAGGCTCTGAAAGAACACGGCGCTGCCAAGGTTTACGCCTACTGCACGCACCCTGTCCTGTCGGGTCGGGCGATCGAGAATATCGAGAACTCCGTGCTGGACGAACTGGTGGTTACCAATACCATCCCGTTGTCCGCTGCTGCACAAGCCTGTGACCGTATCCGTCAACTGGATATAGCACCGGTTGTCGCTGAGGCGGTTCGCCGCATCAGCAACGAAGAATCGATCAGCGCGATGTTCCGCTGAGGGTCCTGCCCTCGCGAACCTCTCGTTGACGAAAAGCGCCCCGCCCCAACACTTGCTGTTGGGGCGGGGCTTTTTTGCCCATCCCGTTTGGCGCTGGTCGCAAACGCCTTCGGGAGATGGCTATTTTGGAGATACAAAATGACTGATTTCACTCTGAACGCCCAAGCGCGTACCGACCTGGGGAAAGGTGCGAGCCGCCGCCTGCGTCGTCTCGCCGCCCAAGTCCCTGCCGTTGTATACGGTGGCGACAAAGAGCCTGCATCCATCACCATGCTGGCTAAAGAAGTGGCCAAGCTGTTCGAAAACGAAGCTGCTTTCAGCCACGTTATCGAACTGAACATCGACGGCAAGAAAGAAAACGTCGTTGTTAAAGCCATGCAGCGTCACCCAGCCAAGCAGTTCATCATGCACGCTGACTTCGTTCGCGTTGTTGCTGGCCAGAAACTGACCGCTATCGTTCCTGTGCACTTCATCAACGAAGAAGCACCGGTCAAGAAAGGCGGCGAAATCTCCCACGTAGTGGCCGAGATCGAAGTTTCCTGCGAAGCCAAAGACCTGCCTGAGTTCATCGAAGTCGACATGGCCAACGCCGAAGTCGGCACCATCGTTCACCTGTCGGACCTCAAAGCTCCGAAAGGCGTCGAGTTCGTCGCTCTGGCTCACGGTAACGACCTGGCTGTTGCCAACGTTCACGCTCCGCGTGTTGCGCCTGAAGCTGCAGAAGGCGCTGCTGAGTAATCTCAGCACGCCGGCGTTGATCGGGTTACAGTGCCCCGCACTGTAACCCCCAACTCCAAGGAAGAGCCCCTGACGTGACCGCCATCCAACTGATCGTCGGCCTGGGAAACCCTGGCCCCGAATACGAACAGACCCGGCATAACGCAGGGGCTCTTTTCGTAGAACGCATTGCCAGCGCCCAGCGTGTCAATCTGACTGCTGACCGCAAATATTTCGGCCTGACAGCTAAATTCAGCTTTCAGGGCAACGACGTTCGTCTGCTGATCCCGACCACCTTCATGAACCGCAGCGGTCAATCCGTTGCTGCACTGGCGAATTTTTTCCGCATCCCGCCAGATGCCATCCTGGTGGCCCACGACGAACTCGACCTGCCCCCCGGCGTCGCCAAACTCAAGAAAGGCGGCGGCCATGGTGGGCACAACGGTCTGCGCGACATCATTGCGCAGCTCGGCAACAACAACGACTTTCACCGTCTGCGGCTTGGCATTGGCCACCCGGGTGACAGCAGCAGGGTCTCCGGTTTTGTCCTGGGCAAGGCGCCACGCGCCGAGCAGGAGAAACTGGACGCCAGTATCGATTTTGCCCTCGGCGTGCTGCCGGACATCCTCGCCGGCGACTGGACGCGTGCGATGAGAGAGCTGCACAGCCAGAAGGCCTGACTCCACGAAGAGGGATTCACCATGGGTTTCAATTGCGGCATCGTCGGTTTGCCCAACGTCGGCAAGTCCACCCTGTTCAACGCGCTGACCAAGTCGGGTATCGCGGCAGAGAACTTCCCTTTCTGCACCATCGAGCCGAACAGCGGCATCGTGCCAATGCCTGATGCGCGCCTGGATGCCCTGGCGGCCATCGTCAAGCCGAACCGCGTGCTGCCGACCACCATGGAATTCGTCGACATCGCAGGCCTGGTAGCCGGCGCATCGAAAGGTGAAGGCCTGGGCAACAAGTTCCTCGCCAACATCCGTGAGACCGACGCCATCGCCCACGTGGTGCGCTGCTTCGAAGACGAGAACGTGATTCACGTCTCCAACAGCGTCGACCCTAAGCGCGACATCGAAATCATCGACCTGGAACTGATCTTCGCCGACCTCGACAGCTGCGAGAAGCAACTGCAGAAAGTTGCGCGCAATGCCAAGGGCGGTGACAAGGATGCATTGGCACAGAAAGCCATCCTGGAAAAACTGATCCCGCACTTCACCGAAGGCAAGCCAGCGCGCAGCCTGATGAAGGGCATGGCTGATGACGAGAAGGCACTGGTCCGTGGCTTCCACCTGCTGACCAGCAAGCCGGTCATGTACATCGCCAACGTCGCTGAAGATGGCTTCGACAACAACCCGCACCTGGACGTCGTGCGCGCCATCGCCGAAGAAGAAGGCGCTGTCGTGGTACCGGTGTGCAACAAGATCGAAGCGGAAATCGCCGAGCTCGACGAAGGCGAAGAAAAAGACATGTTCCTTGAGGCCCTGGGCCTGGAAGAACCTGGCCTGAACCGTGTGATCCGCGCCGGTTACGGCCTGCTCAACCTGCAGACCTACTTCACTGCCGGCGTGCAGGAAGTTCGCGCCTGGACCGTGCGCGTCGGCGCTACCGCCCCGCAGGCAGCCGGTGTGATCCACACTGACTTCGAGAAAGGCTTCATCCGCGCCGAAGTGGTCGCCTATGACGACTTCATCCAGTACAAGGGTGAAGGCGGTGCGAAGGAAGCCGGCAAATGGCGCCTGGAAGGCAAGGACTACATTGTCAAAGACGGTGATGTGATGCACTTCCGCTTCAACGTCTAAGCCCCAGCATCGCGTTGAAAACCAAAACCCCTTGAGGCCAATCCGCCTCAAGGGGTTTTTCATTTCTATTGCCCTCAATCAGCCACCCGGCGCTGATGCCATGCCTATACTCAGATCCACTTTCAATCACGAGGACTCGGCGCATGGCTAAGAAGCAAAAGAACAAGGAACATAGCGTAGAGCGGCTCCCGCGCAAGGATTACGATCAGCAACTCAAGGACCTGCACGTCGAGCTGGTCAAACTACAGCAGTGGGTAGTGGCCGAGGGCCTGAAGGTTTGTGTGGTCTTCGAAGGCCGTGATGGCGCGGGCAAGGGTGGCACCATCAAGGCCATCACCGAGCGGGTCAGCCCGCGGGTGTTCCGGGTTGTCGCCCTGCCGGCGCCGACCGAACGGGAACAGAGCCAGATGTATGCCCAGCGCTATATTCAGCACATGCCTTCGGCTGGCGAAGTAGTGATCTTCGACCGCAGCTGGTACAACCGCGCTGGCGTCGAACGGGTGATGGGCTTCTGCTCCGAAGACAAAGCGAAGAAGTTTCTCACCGTGGTACCCCTATTCGAAAAGATGCTGGTCGAATCCGGCATCATTCTCGTCAAGTATTGGCTGGAGGTAAGCGCCGAAGAACAACAGCGGCGTCTTGAAGAACGTATCACCGATGGTCGCAAGATCTGGAAACTGTCACCGATGGACCTGAAGTCGTTCAGCCGCTGGGATGAATACACCCGCGCACGCGACGACATGTTCGCCGCTTCCGACTCCTCCTGGGCGCCCTGGTACATGGCGAACTCAGAAGACAAGCGCCGGGTGCGCCTGAACATCATCAAACACTTGCTTGAGCAAGTGCCTTACAAAGACATCACCCAAGATCAAAAGATCAAGCTGCCCAAGCGCGGCAAGATCGGCTCGTACAAAGCTGCCAACTATCCATTCCGGATGGTTCCCGAACGCTCCTGAGCAAGTCGATAAACCACAAAGCCCCGTCTGTGCGTACCAAAACGGGGCTTTGTGCTGTCAGGGTCAGCCGAGCACTTTGCTGGCGACCTCATCGACCGCTTCTTGGGTGATGGCGACGATCAGGTCGGCATCTTCACGGGTCAGTACCAGCGGCGGTGCAAAGCCGAGGATGTCGCCATGCGGCATCGCGCGAGCAACCATGCCACGTTCAAGGCACGCCGCCGATACTTGCGGCCCCACTTTGAAGGCTGGATCGAACGGCGTGCGCGCTTGGCGATTAGCCATGAACTCCACTGCCGCGAGCATGCCATCACCACGCACTTCTCCGACCAGCGGGTGCCCTTCCAGGGTTTGGCGCAACTTTTGGTTGAGGTAGGCACCCACGGTCTCGGCGTTCTCGGTGAGGTTTTCCCGCTCAAGAATGTCCAGGTTGGCCAAGGCTGCCGCCGCACACACCGGATGCCCCGAGTAGGTCCAACCATGGCCCATAGCGCCTTCTTTTTGCGAGCCCTGCTCGATCACGCTCCACACCTTCTCGCCAACAATGACCGCTGACAATGGTGCATAGGCGCTGGTTAGGCCTTTGGCGGTGGTGATCAGATCCGGCTTCATGCCATAGCGCTGGCTGCCCATTTTCGAGCCCAGTCGACCAAATGCGCAGACCACCTCATCGGCGATCAGCAATATGTCGTACTTGCTCAGCACCTCCTGGATTGCCGCCCAATAGCCCTTCGGCGGCACGATGATGCCACCGGTGCCCATCAGTGGTTCGCCGATGAAAGCAGCCACAGTATCGGGGCCCTCGGCGAGGATCATCTTTTCCAATTCGTTGGCGCAGTACTGCACGAAGGCCGTCTCATCCATGCCCGACGGTGCCTTGCGGTACCAGTGTGGGCAGACGGTATGCTTGACCCCCTCCACCGGCAGATCAAAGTTCTGGTGGAAACTGGCCAGCCCGGTGAGACTGCCAGTCATGATGCCCGAGCCGTGATAGCCACGGTCGCGAGAGATGATTTTCTTCTTCTGCGGGCGACCGAGGATGTTGTTGTAGTAACGCACCAGCTTGACCTGGGTTTCGTTGGCGTCGGAACCGGACAAGCCGTAATAGACTTTTTTCATGCCCGCTGGCGCCCAGTCGATGATGCGGCTGGAAAGCTCGATGATCGCCTCGGTCGAGTGGCCGACATAGGTGTGATAGTAGGCCAGCTCCTTGGCCTGCTTGTAGATCGCCTCGGCCACTTCAGTGCGGCCGTAACCAATGTTCACGCAGTACAGGCCGGCAAAGGCATCGATCAGCTCCCGCCCCTCGTGATCGCGCAAACGGATGCCCTCGGCACCGGTAATGATCCGCCCCTTGAGCGCACCGCTAGCGTGATCATGGGCGTGGGTTGAGGGGTGCATGAAATGGGCACGGTCTTGTTCGAACAGTTGGCTGAATGTTTGGCTCATGGCAACGCTCCTTAAATTTGACCTTGGTGGTGCACGCAGAAGTATTTGGTTTCTACAAAGGGTTCGAAGCCTTCACTACCGCCTTCGCGGCCCAGGCCTGAGGCCTTCATGCCACCAAACGGAATCGGATGGCCAGTGAACTTCACGCCGTTGACTGCAACCATCGCGTGGTCCAGTCGACGAATCAGTGGATAGACCTGGTCCAGGCGGTTGGAACAGATGTAGGCCGCCAGGCCGTATTCGCTATCGTTGGCCATGGCGACGGCTTCATCGAGGCTGTCAAAAGGCATGACGCCAGCGATCGGGGCAAAGTTTTCTTCCTGGTAGATACGCATTTGCGGAGTGACATCCGCCAGTACGGTCGGCTGATAGAACCAGCCACCCAAGGCATGCCCCTCTCCGCCCGCCAGGCGCCGCGCGCCTTTTTGCATGGCATCCTCGACCCGTGCACAGGTGGCATCGAAAGCGCCCTGGTGCATCAAGGGGCCGACATCGACCACCATCTCTTCACCCTCCACCATTGCAGGCCCCACCCGCAGGGCCTTGACCGCTTCGGCGAAGCGGGCCACGAAGGCTGAATACAATGGCCGTTGCACCATGATCCGATTGGCGGCACAACAATCCTGCCCTGAGGTCTGGAACTTGGCCGCCACGGCGACCTTCACCGCCAGGTCAAGGTCTGCATCGGCGCAGACGATAAATGGCGCATTACCTCCCAGCTCCAGTGCGACTTTCTTCACATCCTGGGCTGCCGCCTGCAGCACCAGCTTGCCGACCCGGGTGGAGCCAGTGAAGCTGACCGAACGCACGCGTGAATCACGCACCAGGGTTTGCATGGTCATCTGCGGCTCGCCGATGACCACATTGAACACGCCAGCAGGAAAACCCGCCTGCTCTGCCAACTGAGCCAGGGCCAGGGCCGAGAACGGAGTTTCGTGTGCCGGTTTGACCACAACGGTGCAGCCAGCCGCCAGGGCTGCGGCGGCCTTGCGGGTGATCATCGCGCTGGGGAAGTTCCACGGCGTGAGCAATGCACAGACCCCCACCGGTTCCTTCACCGTGCCCAGATGAGCACCGGGGATGTGGCTGGGAATGGTCTGCCCATACAAGCGCCGGGCTTCTTCGGCGAACCAGGGGATGAAACTGGCGGCATAGGCGATTTCGCCACGCGACTCGACTAACGACTTGCCCTGCTCTTCACTGAGGATCCGCGCCAGGTCTTCCTGATGCGCCAGAATCAATTCGGCCCAGCGCCGCAACAGCGCCGCCCTCGCGTCCAGGCTCTGTGCCCGCCATGGGCTGAAGGCGCGCTGGGCGGCGTCAATGGCAGCGACAATTTGCTCGTGTTCGAGCAATGGCACATGTCCAATCACCTGGCGGGTGGCTGGGTTGTGTACGGCAATACTGTTGCCCGTGGTGCTATGTAACCATTGGCCGTCAACATGACAGAGGGTTTTGAACGTCAACGCATGCTTATGTGGCATATCTTGTTCTCCAAACCGTATGGGCTCACGCGCTAGCGCAGTACCTCGGCAACCACCGCAAGGGTGTCGCCGCACTGCACCAGCCCCGGAAAGTGCCGCGCAGCCAACAGCCCGCCACGCCGTGCGCGGTACTCGACCGGCGCGGCACCGCTGCGCTTGATATCGTGGATGCGGGCGATGACCTCACCCTGTTCGATGTTGTCACCCAGGTCGCGGCACATCTCCAGCAAACCGTCATGTTCACTGGCCACGAAGCAGTCATCACCAGGCATGTCGAGCATGATTGACGCCGCAGGCGCAGGAGCCACCTCGGCGCTGAGGATCCCAGCGTGAATCAGCAGGTTGCGTACACCACGCTCGGCTATGGCAACGCTTTTGGCCGTGGAGGAACCGCCACCACCCAGCTCAGTGGTGACAAACACTTTGCCTTGGCTTTCCGCTGCTGTGTCATACATGGCCTGTGCATCCAGTTCGAACATGCGCATGCTGTAAGGCGCGGCAAAGGCATGCATGGCGGCCTCGCAGCGAGCTTGCTGGGTTTTGTCAGGCAAGACATGGCAAGCAGCGAAGGGCAGAAAGTCCAGGGTGCGGCCGCCGGAATGAATGTCCAGGACGATATCCGCCAACGGCAGCAGGCTGCGGCGAAAATAGTCGGCAATCTTTTCCGTTACGCTGCCGTCCGGCTTGCCGGGGAAGCTACGGTTCATGTTGCCTTTGTCAATCGGCGAGGTGCGCTGACCGGCATGAAACGCCGGGGTGTTCATGAACGGAACGATGATCACTCGACCACAGACCTGATCGGCTTTAAGGCGTTGTGCCAGCTTGCTCAGGGCCACCGGGCCTTCGTACTCGTCACCGTGATTGCCACCGCTGAGTAGCGCCGTCGGTCCGGTGCCATTCTTGACCACGGTGAGCGGAATCATCACCGCACCCCAGGCCGAATCATCGCGTGAATAAGGCAATTTGAGAAAACCGTGTTGCACACCATCACGCTCGAAATCGACCGAGCTGCTGATCGGATTCTGCGCCAGGGTGGTGTCAGGTAGAGGTGCGTTCATGACTCACTCCTTCACGAACAGTTGGCGCGGCACGTTGCACAACGTCTCGACGCCGGTCTCGGTAATCAGAATGCTTTCCGTGATCTCCAGGCCCCAATCGTCCATCCACAGGCCCGGCATGAAGTGGAAAGTCATACCTGGCTGCAAAACGCTGGTGTCACTCGGGCGCAGACTCATGGTGCGTTCGCCCCAATCTGGCGGGTAGCTGATACCGATGGGGTAGCCGCAACGGCTGTCTTTGTGGATACCGAACTTCTCCAGCACCTTGAAGAAAGCTTTGGCCACATCACCAGTGGTGTTGCCGGGGCGGGCTGCCTCCAGGCCGGCAGCAATACCTTCGACCACGGCTTTCTCGCCTTCGAGGAAATGCTGAGGCGGCTTGCCCAGGTAGACCGTGCGCGACAGCGGGCAGTGATAGCGCTTGTAGCACCCGGCGATCTCGAAGAAGGTCCCAGCGCCTTTGGCAAATGGCGTGTCATCCCAGGTCAGGTGCGGCGCGCTGGCATCGGCACCGGTGGGCAGCAACGGCACGATTGCCGGGTAGTCGCCGCCGAAGCCATCGGCACCGCGGATGCCGATGCTGTAGATCTCAGCTACCAGTTCGTTCTTGCGCATGCCGGGTTCAATTCGTTCGAGAATTCTGGCGTGCATGTTCTCGACAATGCGCGCAGCGATGCGCATGTACTCAATTTCCTGACTCGACTTCACCGCCCGTTGCCAGTTGACCAAGCCGGCGGCATCACTGAAACGGGCCTTGGGCAGATGCTTTTGCAGTGACAGATAGGCAGCGGCGCTGAAGTAGTAGTTGTCCATTTCCACGCCGATGTTCAGCGTGCTCCAGCCTCTGGCAGCGATCACCTCCTGGCACAGGTAGTCCATGGGATGACGTTCACGCGACTGCACGTAGATATCCGGGTAGCCAATGATATTTGCGTGCTGCATAAAAACCGTGCGCTTGGCGCCATTGGCGTCCTGACCCCGGCCATACCAGACCGGCTCGCCCTCTAGCGAAAGCAACACACACTGGTGCACATAGAACGACCAACCGTCATAACCGGTCAGCCAGGCCATGTTCGACGGGTCGGTAACCAACAACAACTCGATACCTTGCGCCTGCATCGCGGCACGGGTCTTGGCCAGGCGCTGTGCATATTCCTGCCGGCTGAACGGCAGATTGACGACGACCTCAGACATACAAATACCCTCGTTGGGGGAAAAATCGGAGTGATCAGCTGTTGAATTGCAATCCCTTGCCAGCCTGGAGCGCACGCTCGAAGGCCAGGTTGGCAATGGCGGTGTCCTGGGCCCCGGTACCAGTCAGGTCGCACAAGGTAATTTCACTGGCAGCACTGCGCCCCGGCCGCAGCCCGCTGATTACCTGGCCCAGCTCACTGAAACCGCGTTCCTCATTGATCAGCCCAGCCTTGAGCGCATGGTGCATCTCGCCCAGCACACGGGTCTGGCTCAGGCGGTCTGCGACATAACGGTCAACCGCTGCCAGTGCCTCTGGGGCAATTTCATTCTTGTGTTCGGCATCCGAGCCCATAGCGGTGATGTGCAGGCCAGGTTGCAGATGACGGGCGGCGATCAGTGGCTCACAGCTTGGCGTGCAGGTAATGGCAATATCGACGCCGTGCATCGCCTCATCGACCGAGGTGCAGGCCTGGACGTGCAGGCTGCCATCACGGCCGAGTTCATCGCACAAGGCTGCAACCTTGTCTGCGTCCCGGCCCCATACCCGCACAGCATTGATCGAACGCACCAGGCGTAACGCCCGCAGTTGCAAACGTGCCTGCTCACCGGTGCCGATCAAGGCCACACAGCGACTGTCATCGCGTGACAGCCAGCGCGCAGCGACAGCACCTGCGGCAGCGGTGCGCACTGCAGTGAGATAGCCGTTGTCGAGCAGTAAGGCGTCGAGCAATCCGGTACGCGCAGACAACAGCATCATCATGCCGTTGAGGCTCGGCAGCCCCAGTTTTGGATTGTCGAAAAAGCCTGGACTGACCTTGATTGCAAAGCGATCAAGCCCGGGCAAATAAGCGGTTTTCACGTCGACCTCGCCGTGGTGCTCCGGAATATCCAGGCGCAGGATCGGCGGCATGGCCACCGCCGCTGTAGCCAGCAGGAAAAAGGCCTGCTCGATAGCTTCGAGCACCGCATGGTCGAGGCTGACGCACGCTCGCAAATTGGCTTCGCTGAGCAAGGTAGTAGCAGGCATCACACATCCTCCATAGAAAATCAGGCGTCAGCGCCGTTGATCACCCGCAGGTGTTGTTCGATATCGATATTGCGACCGCTGACCACCACCACAATCGGGCCACGCGCCGGGATCAGGCCCTCGAGCAAGGCGGCGATGCCGACCGCGCCAGCGCCTTCCACCACCTGCCGCTCCTGACGATAGGCGTGGCGCATACCGGCAGCGATTGAGCCTTCATCAAGCAGGTGCAGTTGGTCACAAAGATCACGGGTCATGGCGAAGGTGTATTGGTTGTCCAGGCCGATGCCACCACCGAGGGAGTCGGCCAGCGTCGGCAGCTCCTGCACCTGGACCGGCTGATCTGCGCTGAGGCTGGCGTGCATTGCCGCGCCATCGCGCATGCTGATTCCGTGCAGGGTGATGGCCGGACTAGCGCTTTTCAGTGCCAATGCGACACCAGCAAACAGACCGCCTCCAGACAGCGGCACCAGCACCTGGGCGACCTGTGGTAACTGCTCAAGAATTTCCAGGCCCAAGGTTCCTTGGCCAGCAATGATTGCCGGGTGATCGAATGGCGGCAGCAAGATAGCGCCATGCTCGGTGGCAATGCGCTCGGCTTCGCGCTGGGCGTCATCCTGGGAGTTGCCGACAATGCACACTTCAGCGCCAAGGTCGCGAATGGCTTGCACCTTGTTGTCCGGCACCAACTGCGACAGGCAAATCGTCGCCCTCACCCCCAATTGTGAAGCCGCATGGGCCAAGGCACGACCATGATTGCCTGTGGAAGCCGCTACTACGCCGCAGTTTTTTTGTTCGGCATCGAGCTGGGCAATGGCATTGCTGGCGCCACGCAGTTTGAAGCTGCCGGTGATCTGCTGAGATTCGAGCTTGAGGTACACCGCCACCCCAACCCGCTGCGACAAGCTCGGCGAATACTCCAACGGCGTCGAACGCACCAGGCCAGCGATGCGCTGGCGGGCGAGGTAAATAGCGTTAAGCGAAAGCTCTGACATAACCGTATCCCAACAGATGGTCTGGTGTTGGGCGGAGTGTAAGAGCGGCAAATTGTCGTGATGAATGTACTAGGTCAATTCGCCAAGCTTTTTTATTTTTGCTGTGCAATCACAATTCATGGATCTGCGGGTACTGACCGAACAGCTCACGCATGGCCGCCAGCGCCTGGCGCATTTCCTTGTCGCTGCATTCGGCACCGACGCACAAGCGCACCGCACGTGGCCTTGGTGTGCCGCGCACAAGGAACGGCTCGGGCGGCGTCACTGCGATATTACGATGGCGCAGTGCGCGCACCAGACTGTCCACCTCCCAGTGCGCTGGAATTCCCAGCCAAGCACTGAGCGCCTGCGGGTGATGGCCAAGCAAATACTCTTGTAGATACTCACTGACCATAGCCTGACGTTTACTCAGCAGCTTGCGTTGCAGGCTTACCAGGGTCTCGGCACGCCCATCTCGGATCCAGCGACTGGCAATTTCCGAGACCAGTGGCGTGGCCATCCAGCTGTTGACCCGCAGGATACTTTCAGTGCGCAGCGCCAGCCGCTTGGGCATCACGAGATAGCCGACACGCAAGCCTGTGAGTACCGACTTGGTCATGCTCGTGCAATAGAAAGACAACTCCGGGGCGTAATGACTCAGCGGTCGCGCATGACGTTCACCAAGTAGTGGCCCGTAAACGTCGTCTTCAATGATATGCACGCCAAAGCGCCGGGCAATGGCGGCAATCTCGCGCCGCCGAGCATCGGGCATCAGGCTGGTGGTGGGGTTATTGAGGTTCGGCGTACACACCAGCGCGGTAATGCGCTCGTTGCTGCACATGTCTTCGAAATGTTCTGGATCAATCCCATCACGGTCCATCTCCAGACCTTTGAGGGTAAAACCGAGCACCTGTGAATTACCGATTACCCCGTGGTCGGTAAGGCCTTCGCACAGCACCACATCATCAGGACCTGCCAACGATGCCAGCGCCAGAAATATCCCATGGGCGGCACCGTTGGTGATCAGTACGTCATCGCGCTCAACTTCAAGGCCAAGACCATACACCCACTGTGCAGCCGCCTCGCGGTGCGCCTCGAAACCGGCAATGGGGCGAAAGGCGTGGATCCACGGCTGGTCTTCTTCGACGCTGAGCTCAGCGCAGGTGTCACGCCAAATCCGCTCATGGGCCTGAGTATGCAGAATGCGGGTAATGGAAAAATCCACCAGGGCACGTTCCGGTGTATCGAGTATGTCATTGGCGACACGATCGCTCATGCGGCGGGTGACAAAACTGCCGCGACCGATCTCGCAACGTACCAGGCCCTGGCGTTCCAGCTCTTTGTAGGCATTGGTCACGGTCTGCACACTGATACCCAGAGCGTCGGCGACCTGGCGCTGAGGCGGCAGGCGCTGATCGTTGAGCAAATGGCCTTGCTCGATTTCGCAGGTAATGGCCTGCACCAGAATTTTGTATTTAGACTCGCCGATTCGCGCCGCGGCGAGGGCTGCTTTCCAGTTTTGCATAGTGATTGCACCGCGTGTGCTGACGGATCTACAGCATCGCCTGTGCAACGATCGCAGGCAATTGTCCTAGTGCAATGCAATCTCTGGTGCAGCTTTTGTATGCTCGGTGCAAGGTCGATGAAACCGCTAGGTTCGCCAGCGCCAACAATAGCCACTCGACCGGTGCTGGAACGGATCCTCCGTTTGCCCGCTCCAAATTAGGAACGGCCCTGCACGTTTTGTTCTTGCTCCACTGCCTCCTAACACAGTGCCGTTTGCGACGGACGTATAAAAAACAGGAGATTTCAACGATGAGCCCGACGTTCAAGAACGCAGCCACGCCGTTCAAACAACTACTGCTTGCCTGTGCCGCCTTCGGGGTGATTGCCAGCGCACAGGCCGCGACGACGCTGGAAGAGATCAAGCAAAACAACAACATCCGCATCGGCTACGCCAACGAGACGCCATTTGCCTTCACCGAAACCGACGGGCGGGTGACTGGCGAATCGCCGGAAATTGCCAAGATCATCTTCGAGAAAATGGGCATCAAGAAAGTCGATGGCGTGCTCACGGAATGGGGCTCGCTGATCCCCGGGTTGCGCGCCGGTCGCTTCGACGTGATTGCCGCCGGTATGTACATCACCCCAGCACGCTGCAAACAGGTGATTTTCACCGACCCGCAATACCAACTGCCCGACACCCTGTTGGTGGCCAAAGGCAATCCAAAGAACCTGCACAGCTACGCGGATGTCGCAAAAAACCCCGAAGCCAGGCTGGCGATCATGGCGGGTACGGTGAACCTGGCCTATGCCCGTGATTCAGGGGTCAAGGATTCACAGATCCTCCAGGTGCCCGACACCACTGCGCAATTGCAAGCCGTGCGCGCTGGCCGCGCCGATGCCGCCGTCGGCACCCAGCTGACAATGAAAGGCCTGGCGAAAAAAGGCGGTGAAAAAGTCGAAGCCATCAGCGATTTTAGCGACGACCCTTCGCACACCGGCTATGGCGCATTGGCCTTTCGCCCCGAAGACAAGGCTTTGCGCGACGCGGTCAACGCCGAGCTTCAGAAGTGGCTAGGCAGCGAAGAACACCTCAATGCTGTCGCACCCTTCGGTTTCGATAAGTCCAACGTGACCAAAAAGACCGCTGCTGAGCTTTGCGCACAGTCGTGAGTCGAGGTGGCATGGCCCTGTCATGCCGTTCCCTGCTTAGTCCGAATAGTCAGGTAGAACCATGGGTGAATTGATACCGTTGTTATTGCAGGGGGCCTGGATCACCATCCAGGTCACTTTCTTCGGCTCGATCCTGGCCGTGGTGGCCGCGATTCTTGCCGCTCTCGGACGCCTGTCCGGGTGGCGACCGTTACGCTGGTTCTGCGTGGCCTACATCGAGCTGTTTCGTGGCACCTCATTATTGGTGCAACTGTTCTGGTTGTTCTTCGTACTGCCACTGCCGCCCTTCAACATCGAATTGAGTTCCTACACCGTAGCCATCCTTGGTCTTGGCTTGCACATTGGCGCTTATGGTGCCGAAGTGATGCGCGGAGCGATCAGTTCAGTTGGCAAAGGCCAATACGAAGCCGCCATTGCCCTGAATATGCCAGCAAGCACGCGGTTTCGCCGGATCATCCTGCCTCAGGCACTGCTGGCGGCGATCGCACCGGGCACCAACCTGTTGATCGAACTGCTGAAGAACACCTCACTGGTATCGCTGATCACCCTCTCGGACTTGAGCTTCCGCGCCCGCCAGCTCGACCAGGCGACCTTCCAGACCCTGGAAATCTTCAGCCTGGCACTGGTGTTCTACTTCGTCCTCGCTCAGGTCATCAACTTCACCATGCGCGGCTTTGAACGCCGCTTGAGTCGTGGTCGTCTGCGTGGAGGACTGTCATGAACCTTTGGGACTGGAACTACGTTTGGCAGATTCTTCCCGAACTGCTGCGCGCCTCATTGAACACCCTGGGTATTACTCTGGTGGGCTTTCTGATCGCCATCGTCCTCGGCTTGTTTCTGGCCATTGGCCGGCGCAGCCGCAAGGTCTGGCTGTCATGGCCGATGACCCTGCTGATCGAGTTTGTCCGCAGCACACCGCTGCTGATCCAGGTGTATTTCCTCTATTACGTGCTGCCCAATTACGGCGTCAACCTGACCGCCATGCAGGCGGGCATCCTCGGTATTGGCCTGCACTATGCCTGCTACATCGCCGAGGTCTATCGCGGAGGCCTGGACTCGGTAGCACGCAGCCAGTGGGAGGCAGTCATTGCCTTGAACTTCGCACCCTGGACGGCATATCGCGCAATCATCCTGCCGCAGGCGATACGACCAATTCTGCCGCCGCTGGGCAACTACCTGATCGCCATGCTCAAGGACACCCCCGTGCTGTCGGCAATCACCGTGGTAGAAATCATGCAGCAAGCCAAAAACGTCGGCTCCGAGAGCTTTCGTTACCTGGAGCCGATCACCTTGGTCGGTTTGTTCTTCCTGGCCCTGAGCGTTGCTCTGGCTTATCTGGTTCGGCGCCTCGAAGTGCGCCTGGAGTTACGCTAATGATCGCGCCCGTCTCGACCCTTGCCGTCAACACCAACCCGCTGCAGCAGGTGGCGACGCCCGCCCTGGACAGTGCCCAGTCGATTGTCAGCTTCAAAGACGTAACCAAACGCTATGGCAGTTTCACTGTGCTTGACCGCCTCAACCTCAGCGTCTCGCCGGGAGAGAAAGTGGCCATTATCGGTCCCAGTGGTTCAGGGAAATCGACCCTGTTACGGGTACTGATGACCCTGGAAGGCATTGATGAAGGCATGATCGAAGTCGACAACGACTCCTTGACCCACATGCGTAATCGCAATGGCATCCTGGTGCCGGCCAATGATCGTCATGTGCGTAAAGTGCGCGCCAAGATCGGTATGGTGTTTCAGAGTTTCAACCTGTTCCCGCACATGACCGCCTTGCAGAACGTCATTGAGGCGCCGGTACAGGTGCTGGGAGTCAAACCCATTGAAGCGCGTGAACGTGCTGCGCAATTGTTAGACCTGGTGGGTTTGGGCAACAAGTTCGAGCACTATCCATCGCAACTGTCCGGTGGCCAGCAACAGCGGGTGGCCATTGCCCGCGCCCTGGCCATGCGGCCCAAGGTCATGTTGTTTGACGAAGTGACCTCAGCGCTCGATCCGGAGCTGTGTGGCGAAGTGCTCAACGTGATTCGCAAGCTCGGAAGTGAGCACAACCTGACCATGCTCATGGTCACCCACCAGATGGGCTTTGCCCGTGAGTTCGCTGACCGCGTGTGCTTTTTCTACAAGGGCCAGATCCATGAGCAGGGCACACCGAAACAGATCTTTGAGAACCCGCAGCAGGAACGTACCCGCGCCTTTCTTAGTGCGGTGAAAGAAGCTAGCTGAGAGCTTAGGAGCGCGAGCTTATCCCGTCGCCACATTGAATGGATAAGCTCACGCGCTACCGACTTAAACGCTCTGGTACCAAGCAACGCCCTCATCATCTTCACTGACCCGCACCTGGCCACGGTGCAGCAGATAATTGAGATTGGCCAGGCACTCACCGGTGGCCATGGTCAGCAGCGGCTCATCGATCGAGCGCTTGAACAGTACGCTGAACAGATCCACCGCACGTTTCGGCCCTTCAAGCAGCGCTTGCTGCAATCGCTCGACGGCGCGCTGCTGACTGTTGTGCAGTTGGTCGAGCCTTGCGTGCAATGGTTTGAACGGTTCGTTGTGAGACGACAGCACAAGTACATCGTTGGGAATCATTTGCCGCAGTTTTGCCAGGGAGCTGAACCACAACGCCAACGGATCAGCACTGGGCTCGCTAGGAAACACCGAGATGTTGGATGAAATGCGCGGCAGCACCTGGTCACCCGAAATCAGCAGTTGCAGGGCTGGACAATGAAAGCAGGCGTGCTCAGGTGAATGGCCCTCGCCCACCACCACCCGCCACTCATGTTCACCGATACGCAAGGTGTCGCCATCACGCAGACGTCGATAGCCTTGCGGCATCGGTGAGATGTAACGCCCAAAGCCGCCGTAGCCTATGCGGTAGCTGTCGATGGCTGCGGCATGCCAGCCGGCGCGCCGATAGAAGTTCAAACTTGACGCAGGTGCGGCCCGCCCGCAGTCCGCCACCAGTACGCGGCAATTCATGTATTCGCCGAAGGTCATCCACAGATCACAGCCGTGAACCTCGCTCAGCCAGCCCGCCATACCAACATGATCGGGATGCATGTGCGTCACGAACACCCGGGTGACGCCCAAGCCTCCAAGCGGTCCATCGGCAGCGAGCAACGCCTGCCAGGCACTGACGGTGGCGGGGGTGTGCATTCCCGTGTCGAAGATCGCCCACCCCTCGTCGTCACGCACCGCCCACAGGTTGATGTGATCCAGCGACAGCGGCAGTTGCATGCGCAGCCACAGCACGCCTGGCGCGACTTCCACGGCCGCGCCTGGACCGGGGATCGGGCCACAGGGATAGCTCAACGGTTTGCGCTCTTCGCTCATTGGAACTCCGGGTGATGCCGATTTGTACATTGCAAACCGACGAGGCAGCTCATGTGTCGAAGGACCTCAACCTGCTGTACCGGTCAAAGGCGGTGTAACGCGCCTGACGGTCGCGCATGACCTTGATCATCGCCACCTGGGATCCCTGGCCAACACCAGACGACCGCGATTGGCCACCAGATGATCGAGCAGGCACTCCTTTTCATCAGCCAGGCATTCAGGATTACGGTCGTACCCGCTGCCGACCTCCAGCGCTAGCCAATGGATGCCAGGAATAAGGTCCCCAGCAAACACCACACATCCTCCAGGCAGGTCAATTTCAGGCAGCAGTTGCCCGGGCGTATGACCGTCGCTGAAGTGAAAACGCCAACCGCTGCCGAGCACGTCGCTACTGTTTTCATCAATCAGTTCCAGGCGGTCGCTGCTCTGCAGTTGGCTCAGAATCGGCGTCAGAAACAACGAGCGGTCACGCGGGTGCGGACGCAATGCCCGCAACCAATGGCGCTTGCCAGTAATGAAACGTGCCAAGGGAAACAGCAGGCGCGGTGCATCGCCTTCCTTGATGGCGTGACACAACTCTGCTGACACCAACGCCTGAAGATGGCTCAGCACCACAACATGGATATCGCCTTCGCCCAGCCCGTGTCGTGCCAGGCTCTCCAGCAGGCCTGGGGAGTGCCTCTGGCAACGGCACGTGAGTGGCAATGGTGCCAACAGTGCATCGCTACCGGCCAGAACTAGAATGTTCTTGCCGCCTTGCTGCACCAGCAACCCGCGTGAAGGCAACTCCACTTGATTCTCGTGGTCTGGCTTGATCCAGTCGGCCCAGTGTTTTCGTGGGGTGCTGCCAAACATGACGCCGCCATCAAGCGTGCGACTGCCGCAGGAGAGGGTGGAAATACTCCGGTTCACTGCGCATACCTCGTTGGTTCGAGCCATTCGCGCGCCTGGCCATTGCATGAGGTCGACGCTTGACGAATAGCTGCAGCCTAGTGCCCCAGCACACGCCAACGCCCCACCCACATGGAGTGGGTGGGTGGGGCTTGCTCCGCGATTACTCAGCCGCCCTGAGCCGGTAGGCCTTGCGATGGGCGCCACGGGCAAAGCAAACGAACAACGCCGCCATGATCGCCAACGCCATGGGCAGGCCATGCGGCGCCACATTCATCGCCGCGCCACTGACCAACGGCCCAACCAGGCTGCCTACGCCCCACAACAAGCCGACACTGGCATTGGCGGTGACCAGATCCTGGCCTTTGAACTGCTGCCCGATCAGCACCAGCGCCAAGGTGTACACCCCACCCGCCACTGCTCCCAGCAACACCAACGCCGGCCACAGCAGCCACTGCACCTGCAGCAACCACGGCAAGGCAATCCCGATCAGCATCGCCACGACACCGCACACCAGATGCACCATGGTTCGTTCGCTACGGTCGGCGAGCCAACCCAGCGGCAACTGGAACAGCATGTCGCCGGTCAGAATCACCGTCACCATCAACGCCGCCACCCCCACGGCAAAACCATGGCTGGAGGCATACACCGGCATCAGCGAAAGTATCACTGCATCGAAGAAGGAGAAGAACAACACCCCCATGCACAGCGCTGGCGCCACACGAAAGAAGCCCGCCAGAGAGAAACTCTTCTCGCCCTCCTCTGCGTGTTCAACGTGATCATTAGGTACCGTCAGCACAATACAGACCAGTGCCAGCCCATAGCAGGCAGTCACTACCGCGGTCACCCACACACTCTGCGCCCCCACCAGCGCCAACATGGCCGGGCCAAGCATCTGAAAACCGGTAAAGGCAGTGGCATACAGCGCCATGATCTTGCCGCGGTTATGCTCCGGGCTCAACTCGTTGACCCATGACTCGCCAAGAATGATCGCGATACCCATGCCGATACCCAGGCCCAGACGCAACAAACCCAGCAGGTAGATCGACGAGAACGCCCACTCCAGCAGACCGATGCTCAAGGTGCACAAGCCGAAACACAGCAGATAGATGGTGCGTCGGGTCAGGTGCCGACAGCAGGCGTCGACCATGAACGCCGAGAGCATCATCCCCGCTGCCGGAATGGCCGAAACAATACCGATTTGCAACGTACCGGCGCCCGCTTCGAGCAGACGCAAAGACACCAGTGGCAGGCTTGCCCCAAGGCTGAAACCCACCACCGACACGGCGAACAACAGGCCCGCCAAAAAACGCTTGTCCATCACAACTTCACCCACAGGCGCAGGGACGACTTCACCCTGGCCCGCACAAACATGACCATAAAAAATTCAGGTGCAGCAAAGCCCGGCCCCGGCCAAAAACCAGACACAAGACTGCCGGTCAGCAGTTGAATGCGGGTGGGGAGAAGGTGAAGGCGAACAGCACACTGCGCCGACGCTTGAGCACGGTATCGCTCGGCCAATCGCAGCAGCGGGTCAGAATGACCGGCTGGCAGGGCGCGAATGTGAGGCTGAAGCAGCTCATACGTCGGTTACACAGGAAGGAATGGGCGGCACTCTAGGAGAACCCATGCCACCCGTCAATAGCCCGTGCTTGAGCCCTCAACGCTTGCCGGTAGATGGCAGCAGGATCGCCAGCAAACCAAACAGCGGCAAGTACGAGCACAGGCTGTAGACATACTCGATGCCTTTGAAGTCCGCCAGGTAGCCCAGCAAGGCCGCGCCGATCCCGCCGAAGCCGAACATCAGGCCGAAGAAAATCCCGGCAATCATGCCGACATTACCCGGTACCAGCTCCTGGGCATACACCACGATGGCGGAAAACGCCGAAGCCAGGATAAAGCCGATGATGACGCTGAGCACGCTGGTCCAGAACAGGTCGACATAAGGCAGCAGCAAGGTGAACGGGGCGACGCCAAGGATCGAAAACCAGATCACCGCCTTGCGTCCGATGCGGTCACCGATTGGTCCGCCAAAGAAGGTTCCCGCTGCCACCGCACCCAGAAACAGGAACAAGTGCAATTGCGAGCTGGCCACCGAAATGTCGAACTTCTCGATCAGGTAGAAGGTGAAGTAACTGGTGAAGCTGGACATGTAGAAGTACTTGGAGAACACCAGCAGCCCCAGCACCACCAACGCGCCAATCACGCGCTGGCGAGAAAGGCCATGCGTTGCACGCTGGCCTTGCTTGGCCTTGAACAGGTTCAGGTGCTCACGGTACCAACGGCTCAAGCCGTAGGTTACCAGCACCGCAAACACCGCAAACAGGCCGAACCAGACCACATTACCCTGGCCGAACGGAATGATGATCGCCGCCGCCAGTAGCGGCCCCAATGCTGAACCGGCATTGCCGCCGACCTGAAAGGTCGACTGCGCCAAACCAAAACGCCCGCCCGAGGCTAGGCGGGCAATCCGCGAGGTTTCCGGGTGGAAGGTCGACGAACCAATGCCGATCAGCGCTGCTGCCAACAGAATCATTGGAAAGCTGCCGACATACGCCAACATTACGATCCCCACCAGCGTGCACAAGGTGCCCAGCGGCAGCAGATTCGGCATCGGCTTGCGGTCGGTATAAAAACCTACCCAAGGCTGCAACAGCGAGGCGGTGATCTGGAAGGTCAGGGTAATCATCCCCACCTGGGCAAAACTTAGCCCGTAGTTAGCCTTGAGCATGGGATAGATCGACGGCAGTACGGCCTGGATCAAGTCGTTGATCAGGTGCGCCAAGGCGCATGCGGCGATGATGCGCATGACCAACGGACTGCTCTGTGCGCTTGAGGTGCTTATGGGAGAAGTGGACGCGGCACTGCTTACAGCCATGGCATGGTCTTCCATCCGGTAGGTGGGATCCAATTATCCAGAATTCGTTAGCAAGCGCACTATTCTTTTCGACGAGCGTTAATTTAAATCGACCTCGATCAGCCCGGCAGCGCGATCACTGCCCTGCTCAGCAGTCAGAACCTACGCCGGAGCAAACGTGGCGGACTGGGGATAATACCCACTGTGCAAATACGACGCCTGAGCAGATGTGCGGCTAAGCGGTTGATCGCGCGTAAAAAAATTCAAAACAAGTGTTGACACAACTTCGTTTCGAGCGAATAATGCGCGCCACTTGGCTACATAGCTCAGTTGGTTAGAGCATAGCATTCATAATGCTGGGGTCCGGGGTTCAAGTCCCTGTGTAGCCACCAAGTACCGAAAAATGGCTTACCGCAAGGTAGGCCATTTTTTTTGCCTGATTACTTCTTCCCTGTGCCCGCCCCCCCCTTTAAGGCTGCTCCAGCGAGACCCGGGTCACCCACGGCGTGTAGTGCTCGACCTTGATCGGCAAGCTGCGCGCCAGCAAGCGTAAAGCCCGCTGACTGTCATCAGTCGGCAGTAGCCCTGCGACCCGCAGTAGCTGCAAGGATCTGGGATCAAACAACAGATAGCCATGATGGTTACGCGCCAGTCGTTCGAGTACCTGGTCCAGAGATTGATCGCGCACCAGCAATTGATGTCGCTCCCAGGCCTGCTCCAACTCGGCCGCATCGATACTTTGCGCCACGCCGAGCCCTGTCACATCGAAGCGTAGCGTCTGCCCGGCCTCAACTGTCATGCGCTTGCCGGCACTGTCGACTTCGGCCCTGGCATCGATCACCGACACATGGCTGGCATCAGGCAACTGCTCTACAAATAAGCGGCCACTGGTTACAAGAACACTGCCATGCTCGGTCAAAACCCGTAAAGGTCGTGCCAAATCCGTGCTCACCTCCAAGCGAATTTCCCCTTGCACCAGGCGCACCGTACGCCCCTGGCCATCGAACTGCAGATCCACGGCCGAGCTGCCGTCAAGGCTGATGCGGCTGCCATCGGCCAGCGGCTGGCTACTACGTTGGCCATTGCTGGTACTGATGTCGGCCAACAGGTAGGACGGTGGGAACTGCTGCAATGCCACCCCTAGCGGTAACAGCAGCAACGCTACCAGCGCCAGCGCTTTGATTGGCTGACGCCGCACTCGACGTCGGGCCATATGCTCAAGGGCCGCCTGCGCGGGTTCATGGGGTGTATTGCGCAGTGCAGCGAGGTTGGCTTGCAAGCGCTCAATAGCCTCCATGTGTTCCGGGTCAGCTGCAAGCCAGACCCGGAAGGCATTGCGCTCGGCTGCACCGACGTCGCCCTCCAGCCGTACCAGCCATTCGGCGGCCTCTTGCAGCGCTTGTGCAGACGGTGATTTGCTCATTGGCACGCCATCTTGCCCCTCAACGCACGTTAGCCAGCACCACCGTCAGCCCCAAGCCGATCAGCGCCACACCGATCACCCGGTCAACCAGCAACTGGCGATCAAGCATGACCCGACGCAAGGAAGACGAGGAGAACAGCAGCGCCACCAGGCTGAACCAGAGCCAGTGCGCCACGGACATGAACAGGCCGTAGCCCAGACTGGTTGTCAGCGGACTGCCCGGCTGCACCACCTGAGTGTAGGCACTGACCACGAACAGCATGGTCTTGGGGTTCAGGGCATTGGTCAGAAAACCTGAGCGAAACGCACCGAACACGCCAAGCTGAGCAGAAGTGGCATCGCCTTCGAGGGAAATTCTTGTGGTGTTGGTCAACGACTTGTAACCCAGATAAATCAGGTACCCCGCCCCCAGCACTTTCATCGCCAAAAACAACGCTGGTGTCTGGCTGATGATCAGGGCGATGCCCAGCACTGTGTACAGCACATGCACCTGCACGCCCAGGGCGATACCCAGCGCCGCAGACAACCCGGCGCGCCGCCCAAAGGCATAGCTGCTGCGGGTAACCATGGCAAAGTCGGCGCCCGGGCTGATCACCGCCAGGACGGTGAATACGGCAACGGCAATGAGTTCATTCACGAAAAGCTCCTCGATCTGCTAAGCAATTACACAGATACGACTGTGCGACGCCATTATCGAAAGCTTCGTACAAGGCAAAAAGCGATTTATAGTGCAGCAAATCCGCTAGTTTTCCTCACAGATATGAAACTGCCCGCACTCTCCGCCTTTCGCTATTTCGACGTTGCTGCGCAGACTGAAAGCTTCGTGCGCGCCGCCGAGTTACTCAACGTTACCCACGGCGCGGTGAGCCGTCAGGTGCGCCTGCTGGAAGAGTCGCTGGGAGTAGAGTTGTTCGAGCGACGCAACCGCGCGATCTTCCTCACCCCTGCCGGTCGCGCGCTGCACGGAACCACGTTGTCAGTGTTCGAGCAGTTGCAAGGCGCGGTATACCGCTTGCAACAACAGGCGCGAGAGAACGTCCTGGTGTTGTCCTGCGAACCGACCATTGCGATGAAATGGTTGATTCCACGCCTGCCTGCCTTTCATGCCGCGCACCCCGACATCCATCTGCATCTAGTCGCAGCTGGGGGTCCAATTGATTTTTCCCGCAGCGGCGTCGACCTGGCCTTACGCCGCGATGACTTTCGCTGGGATGCCGGCTTGCACGCGTTGAAGATTTGCGACGAATGGGTCGGGCCGGTGTGTAGCAGCAATCTGTCCATCCCGCAACAGGGTCTGGATGGCCAACGCTTACTGCACAGTGCCTCGCGGCCCAGTGCCTGGAACACCTGGTTGCGCTTGACCGAAGAATCGGCCAAGCACAGCCAGCGCGGCGACTACGAGCATTTTTACTTGTGTATCCAGGCCGCGGTGGCCGGTTTGGGCGTGGCCATGGCTTCATTCCTGATGGTGCAGGACGAAATCGACAGCGGCCAATTGCAAGCGCCGCGGGGCTTTATCCAGGACCAGTCGGCGTACTACCTGCTGTGCCCGCAACCGTTGCTCGACGACGACAAGTGCCGACGCTTTGCCCAGTGGGTCAGTACGCAAGCAGAAGCGGGCCTGGCTCATTTGCTTTGAGCTTTATCCACAGGCACCGCACAAAAGGATGAGCCGGAGCTGAAGTCCCCACCCCAGGTGCGGAACCCGGCGGTGTCGATATGAATGCGCCCAGAGGGGTAGCGCCCCAGCCCCATGTTCCAGGCCTTGCCTTCGGACTGCCAGAACTGGCACAGCGGCGTCGGATCGGCCCAGGAAGGCAATAACACATCAACGGCAAAGGCGCGGGTATGTGCACTGCCTATCGCCCCACCAGCGCAGCGATTGAGGCGCGGATCACGGTACGCCGAGACCACCTCATAACGTTTGAGTATGCCCTTCTCACCCAGGGTCTTGAGCAACTGCAGGGTCGAGCGTACGGCTGGCCACTGCGCCGCAGGTGCCACCGCAAAGGGCTGTGCCGAACACAGGCGCCAGTCACTGGCCGAGCGCAGCAACTGCGCGATCGGCACTACGCCATATAGCCGCGCATCCACCAGCATCTCTCGGAAGGCCCGCGTCTCATGGTCGCCTGCCCACTGCGCGAACATATACAAGTCACGCTCATCGGCGCGCGCCGAAGCGCCACTCAACATGGTCAGTAACAATACAGCCTGGACTCCACGCCTGCGCCACGCCCCCATCAGCATCCTCCCCTCCCAATTGGCAGAAAATCTCTCCACTATGACCGTCCTCCCGCTACGGGGAGGTTCTGACAAGGAGTTAAGCATGTACTCGACTGTTCGACTGGTGCTCGGCCTGACAATCCTCGGCACCAGTACAGCGGCCATGGCCGACGCCCAACTGAACCTGGGTAATCAGGAACGCGTGACCCGGCTGTTTGCCTACCCTAACAACTGTAATGTGATCTGCTTTCGCAACTGGACCCTCGAACAGACCGTAGAGCATTACCTGAACCAGAGCGTGCAGCGTGACGGTTACCCCGAAGCCAAGGTGCGAGTCAGTCGTGACAACGACACGCTGCATGCCGACATCCAGGGCGTTCCCCACCACTACAGCCAACCGCTGCAAGCGCTACTCGACACCGGCGAACTGGCTTACCAAGGCGCCAGCCGCCTGAACAGCGACGGCAAATGGGCCTACAACTGGAACCTGTTTCTGCCGCTGGGAATGGCTCTGGAGAATCGCCGCAGCATCGAACTGCTGCACTTCCCGCCGGACTACTCGTTGACCCAGGCCCAGGATTACCTGCGCTCCAACACCACTGATCGCTGGGCCACGCTGCTGACCTTCAACGGTGTGCCTGCCGAGCACACACCGGCTTACCAGACCATCGTCGACATCGCTCCGATCGCCGCCCCCGCCAACGCGGGCAAGGACCTGGAAGGCGTCTATGACTACTTCAAGGACTATCAAGTGCGCATGGTCAAGGAAGTCACTCGCAGCCACAGTGGCACTTCGCTGCCCATGGTTGCCTTCGGCTCACCGGTACGCAGCTGGATCGAGCAGCAGTACGGTCCTAAGCTCAACGTCCTGGGACTGGTCAGCATCAACCCAGGCGCCGGACACCAGGTGCCGGTACTCGGGGCCAACCATCCGAGCGCGATCTGGTATGCCGCCGACAAGAAAAACAATGAAGACGATCAGGACAAGGCCGATCAAGCCGGCTTGAAGATGATGGGGCAGGATCTGAGTGCGGCCTGTTGGCAGGCGGGGATGGGTCGCAATCCGGCAGCAGATGGCCAGGCGACGCTGCGGGCCTGCACACAGAAGTGGCAGGTGACAGCGAAGAAGCAGACCTGTGAACTGTTTTTTCGCACCATCCGCGACATGACGCCGGAACAGGCCAAAGCCAAGTGCAATACCGGCGTGATCAGCCGAAGCCTGGACAACCTGCGCAAGATTTGAACTGACAACGCCAAGCCCCACAGTGATTGCTGGCAATCCCTGTGGGAGTCGGCCTTGCCAGCGAGTGGGCGCCAAGCGCCCCTCAGATTCAGTCCTGTGGACGCAACCGATACTGCGGCGGCAACTGATCCAGGCCACTGATGGTCGCGTTCAGGCTCTTCCAGCGACCATCCTTGATGCCATAGATACAACCATGTACCGACAGGCTCTGGCCACGGTGCCAGGCATTCTGCACGATGTTGGTATGACCCACATTCGCCACCTGCTGGATCACGTTAAGTTCGCACAGGCGGTCTACCCGCTCTTCTTCGGTCGGCAGTTTTGCCAGCGCCACTCGGTTCTCGTAATACAGGTCGCGAATCGAACGCAACCAGCCATCAATCAGGCCAAACTGGCGGTCTTGCATCGCGGCCCGGACGCCACCGCAACCGTAATGGCCGGTCACCAGAATGTGTTTCACCTTGAGCACATCCACCGCGTACTGAATCACCGACAGGCAATTGAGATCGGTATGCAGCACCACGTTGGCAACATTGCGGTGAACGAACAGATCACCGGGCAGCATGCCGACAATCTCATTGGCTGGCACCCGTGCATCTGAACAGCCGATCCACAGATACTCCGGTGCCTGTTGGCGAGCGAGCTTGGCGAAGAAATCCGGATCTTCCTGTTTGATCGCATCGGCCCAGCGTGCGTTGTTATCAATCAGTTCTTGTAGATCGTGCATGGTCGCTTCTCATCAGTTGTTCGTAGCTTGGCTACAGAGACGCTCGCTTATTCGATCAGGGTACAGGCCATTACCAGAGCATCTTCACGACCGCCTGCCACTGGATAGTAGTCGCGGCGCCGCCCGATTTCGTTGAAGCCGTAACGCTCGTAGAGGCGATACGCCGACTGGTTGCTGGCGCGCACTTCAAGGAAACACTCGCGACCATTAAGCTCGTAGGCGCGTTTCATCAGTTCTTCCAGCAAGCGCAGGCCCAGGCCGCGGCCTTGGCTTTCCGGCTTGACGGTGATGTTAAGCAGGTGCGCTTCGTCGATGATCACATTGATCACCCCATGGCCGACCTGTTGCTCGCCTTCGAACATCAACCAGATTTCGTAAGACTTGAGCCCGTCGAGGAAGATTCCCCGAGTCCAGGGGTGGCTGAAGGCGGCGTATTCGATTTTCAGTACGGCTTCCAGATCCGCCTCGGTCATCCGGCGGAAACTGATTGTGTCACTCATCGCTTGGTTTCCAGCGCGCCATTAGCCGGCGCATGGCTTGCCAGACGTCCGCCTTGCGCTGCGGTTCGTCCATCAACAGTTCGAGGCCAGGCAAAGCCCAGGCGGTGCCCAGTCCTTCAACCGGCAACTCGCGGTAATAAGCTTGCGTATCTGCTTCGCCGGCAAAACGCACGGCAGGCAGGCCAATCAGCCATAAGCAGACACAAGGTGCGTCTTCAAGACGGGCCTGGATAAAGCCCTGAACGAAATCAGTCGCGGCCTGCGGCCCTTGGTCGAGATTACCGCGCACCAACAACGGCCAGCGCACCGGCTCACCAATGATCTGCGGGCTGTCGGGCAAACCGGCGGCGCGCAGCATGTCTTTGAGCAGCAGATAAGAAGGGTCGCGGCTCTGGAACGGTTCGCCAGTGGCCAGTTCAACCAACAACAGGCAACTGCCAGCACGCAGCAGCTGCAGGGCGAAACGCGGTGGCGGCACGGGCTTTGGTTTGGCCGCAACCGCTGCGGCATCGGCCTCTTCAACCGGCTTGCTCGCCCCTTTAGGCGTGCTGCCTGGGCGCGGAATCTCGATCTTCGGTCGCTCGCCGCCGCGTGCCACTGGCGCAGCCACTGCCGCCCGAGCCGATTCCACTGGCGGCGCGTCGAACTCGGGCACTACCTCAGGCACCAGCGGCAGCAACAGCTCCGGGCGCGAAGGGGCGGCGAACGGCAGTTCGGTACGCGGCAGCCAGTGCACCACTTGCATGGCGTTGAGGTAAGCGCGGCGGCGGGACTCGATTAACAAGAAGGATCGGCCATCTGTGGATAAGTCAGGGTCGATATTCTAACGTTGTTCGCCGCTGCGCGCCGCTGTTGATCGGCAGAAAACCGCCCAACAGCCGCTTGAAACGATCAGGGGGGTGAATCGACAGGCGCTTGATGCAGTACAATCTGCGCTTTTATTTGGCAACGAGTCGACCCGCCAATGATCGAACCCAAGCGCGTCCTGCGCGCCCTAGCCGAACACTGGGCCCTGCTTGAGCCGTTGTGCGAGCGTTTCGACGGAGGCACCCTGAGCCTCGCCGAACTGCGCCAGCAACTGGCCAACCAGCAATTGGAGAGCACGCCCCAGGACATCACCAGCCTGCTCGACGTGTGGATTCGCCTGGATATCCTCGTGCCGGTGGCGAAAAGCCCGAACCGTTTCGAGCTTAACGCGCAAATCCACGACTTCCTCGCTTACCTGCGCCGCGAGCACCGCCTCGGCCTGTGCCTGGAGATCGAAGCTTACCTGCGTCACCTGGAGCGCCTGGCCGGGCACATTCAGGACGCCTTCGAGATTCGTGATGGCAACGACCTGGCACGCCAGCTGCGTTTGCTCGACATGCGCGTTCGCGATGTCCTGAAAAAACTCGACAACGACGAACAGGCGCTGGTTGCCGTGGCCGAACGAGCCAAGACCAGCGACCGGCAGATCCCCCTGCGCCAGCGTTATGCTGAAGTGCTGGCGACCTGGGACGAATACGTCGAGCCGATGATCCAGCTGGTCAACGCCGACGGTGCCTTTGAGCAAGGCGTGCGCAAGGTCGAGACCGTACTGCTGCGTTTGCTCGGTGAACAAGCGCGCCTCGGCCACCTGGTCGATGACGACATGCTCTTGCGCACCCACGCACGCATCCTTGAAATGCAGACCAGCGCCCAGTTGACCCTGCGTCATGCCCGCGAACTGCTGCTGCCACTGCGTGAAGAAGCGCGTCGGCACAACGCGGTGACCCGTGGCGCCGCCCTGGCCCTCTCGGTAATCCGCCGCAAGGGCCTGGACGCTGTGCCCCAGGCCGCGATGCCGATGTTCACCCGGCCACAGAGCACCTTCCTCGGCAGCGCCAGCCAGGTCGAAGCCTATGTGTATGCCCTGGCCCGCTTTGAGCCCAAGCCTGCGCAGTTCCCCAAGGCGCACAAGAGCCACCGCGGCGACGCACCGCGTGCCCCGCGTACGGTCAAGGAGATGCTCGAACGCTGCGAAGGCGCCCTGCCGCTGCCGGACCTGATGGTCTGGCTGCTGGAGCAGGAGCCCGAAGGCGCCACCGACGAACTGCTGTACTGGTTCTCGCGCCTGTCGCGGGAAAAACGCTTTGCCCGCGAGCGCCTCGAACGCCGCGAATACCTCACCCGCGAACACCTGGTCAGCCTGCGCTCGTTCGCCCTGACATCGAGCCGCGCACCATCGCCTGAGACTACTGCGAGCCCTGCCCATGCATCTTGATCTTTCCGAACTGCCCCAGCTCGCACCGATCTTCCGCGAGCTGTTCAAGGGTTTCCATATCAGCCGCCGCGATCCTGAGCTGTACGCCCAACTGTCGAATTTCCAGGACCAGTACCGCGGCCTGTTCAAGGCCCTGGGCTTTGAACTGGTGTGCGATACCCGCGGCTTCTACTACTTTGTCCCGGACCAGGCCGCCGCCCAGGTCAACAAGACCGCGCAACGCCTGTCGCTGTTCACCTTCATTCTGGTTGAGCACCTGGCTGACCAAGGCCGTGACCCGATGTCGGTGCTCGACGGTGGCAGCCTGGGCCGCGATGAACTGCCGTCGATGCTGGAGAAATACCGCGACCTGTTCTTCCAGGCCGAAGTGCAGACTCCAGACGAGTTGGAAGAAAAGATCATGCGCCGCATGACCCAGCTCGGTTTTGCCCACGAAGAGAATGGCATCTACCGCTTCCTGCCGCCGATGCACCGCTTCCTCGACGTCTGCCTCTCGGTGCAGCAAGACCGCGACCTGGCCGCCAGCCTGCACAGCGCTCTGCCGCTACCAACGCCGGTACTGGTCGAAGAAGAGAGCACACAGGAGCTGAACCGCACCGACGACCCGCTCGACCTGAGCCCGTTCGAAGAAAGTGAAGAAGACGCCCTGGCCCGGGCCATCGCCGAAGAGCAACAGGAGATTGATGCATGAGCCAGGAACGCTACGGCATTCGCCGCTTTGCACTGCTCAACACCGCCGGCTACAGCCTCGGCCTGTTCCCGCTGGAACACCCGCTGTCGGTCTACGGTGCCAACAACCTGGGCAAGTCCGCCTCGATCAACGCCCTGCAGTTCCCGATCCTGGCACGCATGTCGGACATGAGTTTCGGCAAGTACAGCCTGGAGCAGTCACGGCGCTTCTACTTTGCCAGTGATACCAGCTACATCCTCTGCGAGGTCAACCTGCCCCACGGCCCACACGTCATCGGCGTAGTCGGTCGCGGTCCTGGGGGAGGTTTCGGCCACCAGTTTTTCGCCTATGCCGGTGAGCTGGACCTGGGTCACTACCAGAAGAACGACACTTGCCTGCGTCAGAAAGAGCTATTCAGCAACCTTGAGCGCAACGGCCTCAAGGCTTACGAACTCAAGCCCGACGAACTGCGGCGTCTATTGGTCGGTGGCCACACCTCGATCCCACTGGACCTGACCCTGATCCCGCTGCGCTCGACCAGTGAACAGAGCCTGAAAACCTTCCGCGCATTGTTCATCAACTTGCTGCACATGCGCGAAATCACCGCGGCCAAGCTCAAGCAGCTGTTTCTCGATGCTTTCGAGCACAGCCTGCGCTCGGGCAGCGTCGACTATATCGCTGCCTGTGAAGAAGCCTTCCGCGATGTTCGGCGCATGGAACAGGATTACAACTCGTTGGTGGCTGCCGGCCCGCTGGTCGAAGCACTGGCCAATGGCGTAGCTCAGCGCGACATCCTGCGCGGCAAGCTGCACCGCTTGTCGCCCCTGCTCGACTCGCTGCTCGGCACCTGGCAGGACTACGCCAGTGCCCGCAAGGAAGAACTGGTGATCCAGGCCGAGCACTACAAGAACGAACAGGACAGCCTGCAAAACGACCAGCGCGGCGGCACCCAGGAACTGATGCGCCTGGAGCGGGAAATCACCGGCGTGCAGCGCTGGCTCGGCGAGCTGTCGGTACTCAAGCACCGCTTTGCTCTGGTCGATGACGTCAAGGTTCTGGAGCAGCAACTGCTGGCCGCCAAGGACGCCCACGACGAATTGGCCGGCGCCCTGGCCCAGTCCCGTCAGTTCAGTGCCGAGGACCTCGAAGAGCGTCTGCGCGACCTGGAAAAACGCCTGAAGTCGGTCAAGCAACAGCTCGACCATGCCGACAACAACAGCTACGCCCGCCTGCGCGAAGAGTTCTCGCAACAGGATGTCGAGCGCCTGATGCGCCTGTTCAACGGCGCCCTGTTCAGCCTGCCACTGGGTGAGCGCGGTATCGAACTGGATGACAGCGACGTCTGGGTAAAATCCCTGGAAGCCGTCCTTGATGGCTTCAAGGGTGAGCGTTTCGAAGCACCCGGCCTGTCCATCGACCTGACCCACATCGAGCCACCTGCCCTGCAGGCCTTGGCCGACCGTGCCGCATTGCGCGACCAGAAGGAACGCCTGGAGAAAGAGCTCAAGCAGCTCAAGACTCAGCAAGCCGTGGCCGCTGACCGCGCCGCGAGCAAGACCCAGACTGAAGCGCTATACCAGCAGGTGCTGGACGCGCAAAAGGCCCTGGAAGATTTCCGCCGCAGCCAGACCCTGGCCGCCGAGGAAGGCGACAAGCTCGAGCAACTGGCGCAGATGGAAGCCGCCCAGGACGAACTCAAACGCTCCAGCGACGCCTTCACCGAACGCGTCCAGCAACTGTCGGCCAAGCTGCAACTGGTCGGCCGCCAGATCGCCGACATGGAAGCCAAACAGCGCACCCTCGACGACGCCCTGCGCCGCCGCCAACTGCTGCCGGCCGACCTGCCATTCGGCACGCCGTTCATGGAGCCGGTCGACGACTCGATGGACAACCTGCTGCCACTGCTCAACGACTACCAGGACAGCTGGCAAGGTCTGTTGCGCGTCGATGGCCAGATCGAAGCACTGTACGCCCAGGTACGCCTCAAGGGCGTGGCCAAGTTCGACAGCGAAGACGACATGGAGCGACGCCTGCAACTGTTGATCAACGCCTACTCCCACCGCACCGAAGAAGCCCTGACCCTGGGCAAGGCACGCCGTGCAGCCGTCACTGACATCGCTCGGACCCTGCGCAACATTCGCAGCGACTACGACAGCCTTGAACACCAGCTGGCGCTATTCAACCGCGAGATCAACAAACGTCAGGTTTCCAACCTGCAGAGCTTTCGTATTGTGCTGGCGCCGAACAAGGAAGCGCTCAAGCACATCGACCAGATCATCCATAGCGCCGGCCAGTACGAAGAAGGCGAGACGTTGTCGGTGTTCGACCTCAGCGCCAGCGCCGAGCAGGACAACAAGAACGAAGAGGCCAAGGAATACCTGGCGCGCCTGGTAGCCGCGAACCACAACCAGCTGGGCTTGAAGGATCTGTTCGAACTGGCCTTCGAGATCACCAAGGTCGGTGGTCAGCCAGTGATCCACACCGACATCGACGGTGCGGCATCCAACGGCACCACCATGACCATCAAGGCGCTGACCAACATGTACTTGTTGCTGCACCTGATGGACCGCGACCTGGCCGGTCGCGTGCGCCTGCCGTACTACCTGGACGAAGCGGCCGACATCGACGAACGCAACCAGGCTGCATTGCTGGAAACCAGCTTGCAGTTGGGCTTCGTGCCGATTCTGGCGAGTGTGAAGCCACAGGTCTCGGCGCATGTCGCCATCGACCTGGAAGGCGGCAGCGGGCCGAACGGTATCTACATCGACGAGGCGGACTGGAAGTACATCAGCCGCCGCGATGTGGAGAAGGCAGTGGTGCGTGAAGAAGAGGAAGAAGCTTCGGCTTAAGGCGTATTCAGGGGCCTTTCAGGCCCCATCGCCGGCAAGGCCGGCTCCTACAGAGATGGGAGCCGGGCTTACTGAGCCCACGGCAAAATCGGAATCGCCGTGACCGCATTCTGCGGGCTGCCTTCAATCAGGCGGTCCGAGTACACCAGGTAGACCAGGGTGTTGCGCTTCTTGTCGAGAAAGCGCACCACCTGCATGGTCTTGAACACTAACGAGGTACGCTCCTTGAACACCTCGTCACCGTCTTTGAGCTGTTCCTTGAAGCGAATTGGCCCCACCTGGCGACAGGCGATCGAGGCTTCCGCTCGGTCCTCGGCCAGGCCCAGGCCACCCTTGACGCCACCGGTCTTGGCGCGCGACAGGTAGCAGGTCACCCCTTCCACTTTCGGATCGTCAAACGCTTCAACGACGATGCGGTCGTTCGGCCCGACAAACTTGAACACGGTCGAGACCTGGCCAATTTCTTCGGCCCAGGCCAACACCGGCAATGCCAGCAGCGCGGCTGCCACTATTCCTTTGAACACAGCTGTTTCCTCAGACCAGAATCAGGTTGTCACGGTGCACCAGCTCCGGCTCGGCGCTATAGCCCAGCACGCTTTCGATGGCGTCCGACGACTGACCGATGATTTTTTGCGCCTCCAGGGCGCTGTAGTTGGCCAGGCCGCGAGCGACTTCCAACCCATCAGGGCCGACGCAAACAACCATTTCGCCACGGCGGAAGCTACCCTGCACAGTCTTGACCCCGACCGGCAGCAAACTCTTGTTGGCTTGGCGCAAGGCCGTCACCGCACCGTCGTCAAGCACCAGGGTTCCACGGGTTTGCAAGTGCCCGGCCAGCCACTGTTTGCGGGCGGCGAGCATGCCGCGCTCAGGCGACAACAGGGTGCCCAGGCGCTCGCCTGCCTTGAGGCGATCAAGTACGCGCTCAAGACGGCCACCGACGATGATCGTGTGCGCACCGGAACGCGCCGCCAGGCGTGCAGCGCGCAGCTTGGTCTGCATGCCGCCACGGCCCAGTGCGCCACCGGTGCCACCGGCCACGGCATCCAGGCTCGGATCATCGGCACGGGCTTCGTAGATCAACTGCGCATCAGGGTTGTTGCGCGGGTCGGCATCGAACATGCCGTCGCGGTCGGTGAGGATCACTAACAGGTCGGCTTCGACCAAGTTGGCGACCAGCGCGGCCAGGGTGTCGTTGTCGCCGAAACGGATTTCGTCAGTGACCACCGTGTCGTTCTCGTTGATCACCGGCACTACGCCCAGCTCGACCAAGGTGCGCAAGGTGCTGCGCGCATTGAGGTAACGTTTGCGGTCGGAGAGGTCATCGTGGGTCAGAAGAATCTGCGCAGTGTGCCGACCATGCTCGGCAAAACTCGACTCCCAAGCCTGCACCAGGCCCATTTGGCCGATCGACGCTGCAGCCTGCAGCTCGTTCATCGCACTCGGTCGCTTGGCCCATCCCAGGCGGCTCATCCCGGCGGCAACCGCCCCGGACGAGACCAACACCAATTCAACACCTGCTTCATGCAACGCCACCATCTGCTCGACCCAGACACCCATGGCCGCGCGATCCAGGCCCTTGCCATCTGCCGTCAGCAGGGCACTGCCGATCTTCACTACCCAGCGCTGCGCACCCGTCACCTTGCTCCGCATCTTCTTCCAACCTATAGAGATCTTTAGATACTAAAACGCCGCTCCAGAGAGCGGCGTTTAGTGTACTGCAACGAATCAGTCGCGCACGTAAATGATTTCCGGACCGTCTTCGTCGTCATCATCCCAATCGTCGTCATCGTCGTCGCCGATGTCGTGCACGCTCTTGACGCCGCTGCGGCGCAGGGCGCGAGCATCGTCCAGGGCCTGCAGTTGGGCACGGGCTTCGTCTTCGATGCGCTGATCGAGGTCTGCCAGTTCTTCGGCGTAGGCCGGATCGTTGGCCAGACGGTCGGCGCGGTCTTCGAGGTAGCGCATGATGTCGCGGCTGAGCTGCTCGGTGCCCTGCTTGGAGATGGCCGAGATCACGTAGACCGGACCTTCCCACTGCAGACGCTCGACCACTTCCTTGACGCGCTCGTCACGCTCGTCGTCCATCAGCATGTCGGTTTTGTTCAGCACCAGCCAGCGATCACGCTCAGCCAGCGACGGGCTGAAGCGGGTCAGCTCGTTGACGATGACTTCGGCGGCATCGGCGCTGCTGCTTTCATCCAGCGGCGCGAGGTCGACGAGGTGCAGCAACAGGCGGGTACGCGCCAGGTGCTTGAGGAAACGGATACCCAGGCCGGCACCGTCGGAAGCGCCTTCGATCAGGCCGGGAATGTCGGCGATGACGAAGCTCTTCCAACGGTCGACGCTGACCACACCCAGGTTCGGCACCAGCGTGGTGAACGGGTAGTCGGCGACTTTCGGCTTGGCGGCCGAAACCGAACGAATGAAGGTACTCTTGCCAGCGTTCGGCAAGCCCAGCAGACCGACGTCGGCCAGCACTTTCATTTCCAGTTTCAGGTCACGCTGCTCGCCCGGCTTGCCTGGCGTGGTCTGGCGTGGTGCACGGTTGGTACTGGATTTGAAACGGGTGTTGCCCAGGCCGTGCCAGCCGCCCTGAACTACCATCAGTTTCTGCCCTGGTTTGACCAGGTCACCGATGACTTCCTGGGTAGCGGAGTCGATCACCGTGGTACCAACCGGTACGCGCAGAATCAGGTCGTCGCCCTTTTTGCCGGTGCAATCGGTGCTGCCGCCGTTGGAGCCACGCTGGGCTTCAAAGTGACGGGTATAACGGTAGTCGACCAGGGTGTTGAGGTTTTCGTCGGCAACCATGAACACCGAGCCGCCGTCACCACCGTCACCGCCGTTGGGACCACCGTTCTCAATGAATTTTTCGCGGCGGAAGCTCATGCAACCGTTACCGCCATCACCGGCTTTGACCCGGATCGATACTTCGTCAACAAACTTCATAAAAACCGCCTCTCGTCAGCTGGACGAGCTGAGTGACACAAAGACATAAGGCTCTTGCAAAAGTGAGCGCGGCGGCCCCGTCACGACAGTAACTACCCACGCCGGCAGCCCATACAAACAGTTTTGCAAGAGACTCACCCCACAAACGAAAAAGCCCCGTCGCGAGACAGGGCTTTTCCAGCGTCAACGCGATCAGGCCGCGACGATGCTCACGTAACGACGACCGAAGGCGCCTTTTACTTCAAATTTGATCTTACCCTCGATCTTGGCGAACAGGGTGTGATCCTTGCCCATGCCAACGCCGTAGCCAGCGTGGAATTGGGTGCCGCGCTGACGCACGATGATGTTGCCAGGAACGATAGCCTGGCCGCCATACATCTTCACGCCAAGGCGTTTGGCTTCTGAGTCGCGACCGTTACGGGTACTACCACCAGCTTTTTTATGTGCCATGGTTCAATTCTCCAGAAATGGGGATTTAGGCGATTACGCCGAAATACCGGTGATCTTGATTTCGGTGAACCACTGGCGGTGGCCCATACGCTTCATGTGGTGCTTACGGCGGCGGAACTTGATGATGCGCACTTTGTCGTGACGACCTTGGGAGATCACTTCAGCAACAACTTTGGCACCAGCAACGACTGGAGCGCCGATGTTCACGTCGTCGCCATTGGCAACCAACAGAACGCGGTCGAAAGTAACGGATTCACCAGTGGCGATTTCCAGTTTTTCGATTTTCAGGTATTCACCTTCGGCGACTTTGTACTGCTTGCCACCGGTAACAATTACTGCGTACATGGTATTTCTCCGATAATCCTGCTCACCCAGCTCTTTATAGGAAGAGTATTGGCTGGCATGGCTGCATAGGGCTGGAACGGCCCAGTGCAATTGCGTAAGGCAGGTGCTGCCCAGGAAGTTCAGGGTGCGCGATTGTACGCAAGGCGCCCGCCCCTTGCAAGTCCCGACCCTAGCCAACGGGGACCGCGCCTTGACACGCCGGGACCCGCGACCTAGCATGCCGCGCAACCTTTATGGAGCACCTGTGGCCGATGCAACCCCAAGCTTTCTACCGCGCGGTAGCGGACGACTTCAGCGCCGTTGACGAGATTATCAAGAAACAGCTGACTTCGCGTGTACCGCTGGTATCGAAAATCGGCGACTACATCACTTCAGCCGGCGGTAAGCGCTTGCGCCCGCTGTTGGTGCTGCTGTGTGGCAAGGCCCTTGGTCGCGAAGGCGACGACGTGCGCCTGTTGGCCGCCACCATCGAATTCCTGCACACCGCCACCCTGCTGCATGACGACGTCGTCGACATGTCTGGCATGCGCCGCGGCCGCTCCACGGCCAACGCCCTGTGGGGCAACGCGCCGAGCGTACTGGTCGGTGACTTCCTCTATTCGCGCTCGTTCGAAATGATGGTCGAACTGGGCTCGATGCCGGTCATGCAGATCCTTTCCAAGGCCACCCGGGTCATCGCCGAAGGCGAAGTCCTGCAGCTGTCCAAGGTTCGCGACGCCAGCACCACCGAAGAAGTCTACATGGACGTCATCCGCGGCAAGACGGCGATGCTGTTCGAGGCGTCGACCCACAGCGCTGCCGCCCTGGCCCAGGCCACGCCGGAGCAGAGTGAAGCCCTGCGTACCTTCGGTGACCACCTGGGCGTGGCCTTCCAATTGGTCGACGACCTGCTCGACTACAAGGGCGATGCGCAGACCCTGGGCAAGAACGTCGGTGACGATCTGGCCGAGGGCAAGCCAACCCTGCCACTGATCTACACCATGCGTGAAGGTACTGCTGAACAGGCTGCGCTGGTGCGGCAGGCGATCCAGAAAGGCGGCATCGAAGACCTCGAAAGCATCCGTGCCGCGGTCGAAGCCTCCGGTTCTCTGGACTACACCGCACAACTGGCTCGCGACTACGTGGCCCGCGCCATTGCCTGCCTGGACGTCCTGCCAGCCAGCGAATACCGCGATGCCCTGGTGGAACTGAGCGAGTTTGCGGTCGCCCGTACCCACTGACGCTGCCTCCGGCCCGTCGCTCGACGGGCCTGATTAACCTCTGACGAACAAAACCCTATACAATGTAGGCTTTGTACCTGTACGTCTTGAGGAACCCTAGTGAGCACTTTGCCACCCTGCCCTAAATGCAACTCCGAATACACCTACGAAGACGGCACCCAGCTGATCTGCCCCGAGTGCGCCCACGAGTGGTCCGCCGCTGGTGATGCCGAAGCAGTGAGCGATGAAGCGGTCAAGAAGGATTCGGTAGGCAACGTCCTGCAGGACGGCGACACCATCACCGTGATCAAGGACCTCAAGGTCAAGGGCACTTCACTGGTGGTCAAGGTCGGCACCAAGGTCAAGAACATCCGCCTGTGCGATGGCGACCACGACATCGACTGCAAGATCGACGGCATCGGCCCGATGAAGCTGAAATCGGAATTCGTCCGCAAGGTCTGAATGCCCATGGTTTCGGGGCTGGCAATCAGCCTCGAAGCACTTCGCTGTACCATTGGGCGATTTTTTGCCAATAGCCCCTTGCTATTTTGATAATAAGAATTATTCTCATTGGACGCTTCCAAGGAGAATAGCCATGACTTATCTGATAGACGCCTGGCTTGACCGCCCCCATCCGTACCTGCGCATCCTGCACCGGGAAACCGGCGAAGTCTGTGCCGTGCTTGAAGAAGAAGCACTGGACGAGCTGCGCGACCAGGGTGACCTGGACCTCAATGGTTTGAATTCGAGCGAGCCGATTGTACTCAAGGAACTGGTGAGAAATCTGTTTCTGTTCTGCTATGCGCGGGCGTTGCGCCCGGGTGGCGGGACCGAGTGGAACTGAAAAGCACCCTGTAGGAGCTGGCTTTACCGGCGATGCAACGCAACGCGTTGCCAATCCGGGGCCACTAAGCAGCCCATCGCCAGCAAGGCCGGCTCCTACGGGGTCAGTGCAACGTTACAGTACGTCGAGCAGTTCTACGTCGAACACCAGAACGCTGTGCGGCGGGATGCTGCCAACGCCCTGAGCGCCATAGGCCAGCTCGCTCGGAACGTACAGGCGCCATTTGCTGCCGGCGTTCATCAATTGCAGGGCTTCGGTCCAGCCAGCGATCACGCCGCCAACCGGGAATTCTGCTGGCTGGCCACGCTCGTAGGAGCTGTCGAAAACGGTGCCGTCGATCAGGGTGCCGTGGTAGTGCGTACGAACGCTGTCATCACGGCTAGGCTTGGCGCCTTCACCTGCGGTCAGCACTTCAAACTGCAGGCCCGACGCCAGGGTGGTGATGCCGTCACGCTTGGCGTTTTCAGCCAGGAAGGCCTTGCCTTCGCCTGCAGCAGCTTCTGCCTTGGCAGCGGCTTCAGCCTGCATGATTTCGCGGATGACCTTGAAGCTGGCCGACAGGTCTTCTTCGCTAACGCGGCTGTCTTTGCCGTTGAAAGCGTCGGTCAGGCCGGCCAGGATGGCGTCCAGGCTAACACCCGGTGGCGGGTTGTCACGCAGTTGGCCACCCAGCTGACGGCCGATGCCGTAGCTGACGCGCGTTTCGTCGGTAGACAGGTTGATTTCGGACATTTGCTTGCTCCGCTGCAGGGCGCACGACAACCGCGCCCTTTATGAAAAGGGCGAGCAGCCTAGCACACTGCGGCGTGGCAGTTCAGCTACCAGGCAGAACGGCGAGGCATCGGTATTTTCAAGTCGCCATCACCGGTGCTGCCACCGCCGCACATCTCGTCATCCATCGACCAGTGCACCAGGTGCACCGGTACGGCAGGCAAGCCATTGAGCAGGCGCTGCGCATCGACCACCGAATGGACTTTCAGGCGCTCGCCGCGCGTATCTGACAGTGGATGGGCGTGACCTTTTACCCGGGCTTCAAGAATGAAATCTCCGCCCTCAAGGGCGATCAGGTTGAGTTCTTCTACATGACCAGCCCTGGCCTCTGTGTTCAGTTGTTGAAGGTTCATTGCGATACCTCGTGACTGGCACTTTGGGTGACGGTTCATTTTTTGTACAGGCATGGCCAAAGCACAAGCCAAAACGCAACCGCCCGTCCGTTTTGCAACGGACGGGCGGTTGATTACTGCACCAACGGTCGATCAGTGCTTGGTGAGCTTGTCCAGATAGCCCATGGCAAAGGCCGAAACCACGAAAGTCATGTGGATGATCACGTACCACATCAGGTACTCGGTCTCGATGTTGCGCGCATCCATGAACACCCGTAGCAGATGGATCGAGGAAATCGCCACGATGGAAGCGGCGACCTTCATCTTCAGCGAAGATGAGTCCATCTTGCCCAACCAGCTGAGTTTCTCCTTGTCTTCATCGATGTCCAGCTGCGAGACAAAGTTCTCGTACCCGGAAATCATCACCATCACCAGCAAGCCTCCAACCAGGGCCATGTCGATCAGCGACAGCAGCACCAGGATCAGGTCGGCCTCGGCCAGGGCGAAGACGTTGGGCAAGACGTGGAAGATCTCCTGGAAGAACTTCAGTGCCAGCGCCAGCAGGCCCAACGACAGACCAAAATAGATCGGGGCGAGCAGCCAGCGTGAGGCATACATCGCATTTTCGATAATACGTTCCATTGAAAACTCGTCAGGTGGCGAAAAAAGCGAGCGCGAGTATAACAGCCAGACATGACAGAAAAAGCCCGTGGCACGCTGCCACAGGGGCAGTGTCGGGCGTTGCGCTGATGGATCCGGATGGACGCTTCAGGTTTCCGGATGGAACTGGAAGTCGCCGACGTGGTGGACACGTTCACCATTGATCCGACGCAGTTGCGCCTGCAAGTGTACGCACCAGATCTGCGGATCGTCGGCCACCTGATAACCGTGCAGGGTCAGGCTATCGACAATCGCGTCGAGTACCGACTCAGCCACAAAGGGTCCATGAAACGGCCCTTGAGCCTTGATCGCAGAAGGTTGCTCGCCAGCCATGCCGGCGGCGAACAGAAGGGTCCACATGCCGTTGTCACCGGCCAGTGGGCGAATACTGCATTCAATGCGGGTCACCAGGCCCAGGCATTGACGGGTGAGGCTGAGGCTGCGCGGCATGGCGACGATCCTCGGTAAAACCCTTGTTCAACCCTGCGAGCAGGGTTGTTTCGTTCCTGTAGTGACTACAATCCCTGAATTGAGAATAGAAGAAATCCGCTGCCGCGTGGAAAAACCGGCGCCGAGCGGTCGTGGCCACTGCGGCGCCGATAATTTGACTCAGGTCGGCTTTACCTGGGCCAGGGCTTGCTCGGCCTGTTCTTTCTCGGCTTCTTTGAGGTCCTCTTCGCTGATCATCTCGGCGATTACCCGCAGACGCTCAACCACGCGGGCGTTGACGCTGCCCTCGGGGAACTCACCCTGTTCATCCGGCTCACCGGCCGGCTCGCCGACCAGCAGGCTCAACGCCTCGTCGGCCTGGCTCACGGCATAGACGTGGAACATGCCGGCACGCACCGCCTGTAGCACCCGTTCATCGAGCATCAGGGTCGCGACGTTGGCTTTCGGAATGATCGCGCCCTGCTCCCCGGTCAAACCCCGCGCTTCGCAGAGCCGGAAGAAGCCTTCGATCTTCTCGTTGACCCCGCCGACCGCTTGTACTTCACCAAACTGGTTGATCGAACCGGTGATGGCAAAACACTGTTTGAGCGGGGTTTTCGACAAGGCCGAGATCAGCGTACAAGCCTCACCCAGCGAGGCACTGTCACCATCCACGTAACCGTAGGATTGCTCCAGGGCAATACTCGCCGAAATCGCCAGGGGGAATTCCTGGGCATAGCGGCTGCCCAGGTATCCGGTGAGGATCATCACGCCCTTGGAGTGAATCGGCTGGCCAAGGTTGACCTCCCGTTCGATATCGACAATGCCACTGCCACCGGGGTACACCGTGGCGGAAATCCGCGCCGGTATCCCGAAGGCTGAATCACCCACCTCCAACACGGTCAGACCGTTGCACTTGCCGACCGCTGCACCCTCGGTGTCGATGAGGATGATTCCAGCCAGCATGTCATCGAGAATCCGCGCCGAAACCCGACCCGTACGGGTCGCCTTGGCCTTGAGCGCGCGTTCGATATGGCCGGCATCGGTCATCTCGTCATTGGCCAGGTGCCGAATGAAATCCGCCTCGCTGACCAACTGGAACAAGTCACCGATGCGTGCTGACAACCGCCCCTGATGTTCAGCCAGGCGGGCGCTATAGGTCGCCAGACGCGCCACCGCATCAGCGCTCAAGGGTGCCATACCCTCCTCGCTGGTACGGGTCTTGAGCAACTGGGCAAACTGCTCCAGGCTCTCGTCGACCATTGGGATGTCTTCGTCGAAGTCGACCAGCACCCGGAACATTTCCTGGAAGTCCGGATCATGGTCCTGCAGGGCGTAGTACAGCTGACGCGAGCCGATGATCACCACCTTGATATTCAGCGGCAGCATCTGTGGGTTGAGGGTGACGGTGGCCAGGCGGCCATATTCACCCAGCGGCGATTCCATCTTCAGCTTGCGCGACTGCAGCGCACGCTTGAGCGCATCCCAGACAAACGGCTCGCCGAGCATCTTCTCCGCTTCAAGTATCAGGAAACCGCCATTGGCCCGGTGCAAAGCGCCGGGACGCAACTGGCGGTAGGTGGTGTACAGCGCGCCTTGATCGGTGCTGTATTCAATTCGGCCAAACAGGTTGTCATAGGTCGGGTGCGGCTCGAACACCACCGGTGCACCACCACTGACGTGATGGCCGACCACCAGGCTCGGTGCGTATTGCTCCTCGAGCAGTTTGCGCGCCTGGGCATCGGTTTTGCTGTCATCGACCAGTTGCTCGACCACCGTGCGTAGCAGGTAAACCTGCATGCCCTGCAGGTAGGCGCACACCGCGGCATTTTCTGCGTATTTTTCAGACAGCGGGGCCAGCAGTGGCTGCAGCGCCAAGGTGATGGTTTCTTCGTTGAGCTGACGCAGTTGATTGTTCGACTCGCGCTTCCACTGCGGCAGGCTGGCCAGTTCTTCGTTGAGGCGCTCTTCCAGGATGGCGATATCGTCATGAAAGCGCTCGCGCTCAGCTTCCGGCAGCTGGGCGAATTCCGCCTCATCCAGCGCCTTACCATCGGCCATCGGCGTGAACGCGACGTTGCTGCTATCGCGGTACAGGGCCACGTCCTTTTCCAGGGAGGCGCGCTCGATCACATCCAGAGCGCGGTCATACCGCTGGTTGAAAGCACGGTCGATGGCGCTTTTTTTCTGTTGGTAGGACGGGTGTTCGAACACCGCCGGAAAGGTTGCCAGCAAGTTGTCGATCAGGCCGCCGATGTCGCTGATGAAAGCCCCGGCACTCCCTGGGGGCAGTTCCAGGGCCCGCGGCTCACGCGGTTCGTCGAAATTATTGACGTAGACCCAGTCCGGCGGCGTGTGCAGGCGCTTGCCTTCGGCCTTGAGGTAACGTTTGACGAACGAGAAACGCCCGGTACCGGGCTCGCCCATGACAAATACGTTGTACCCAGGACGCGGCATGGCGACGCCGAACTGCAAGGCTTCAACAGCACGTTCCTGGCCAAGCACACCGCGAAAAGGCTCCAGATCATTGGTGGTGGAAAAGGCGAACTGTTCGGCGGAAAACGGCCGGGTCAAGGCCTCTGGCGCAAGACGCAGGCTCGCAGCAACAGGATCGGGCATCGGGCTTCCTTACTTCGGCGGGGCAGATGACGGCATTCTGGCGCCGCCTGCCCGCGCGTTGCAAGGCTCATCGGCACAATATGTCGCAGGGTCGAAAAGCCGATCCACGTCAATATTCTCATGCAATTTTTGGCAATAAATCACGGAACCCTTAGATCGTGCCTAAACTCCATTACTGCGCGGCTGGGTAAACAACCGACCCGCCCCTGGCAAACGCTCCCGCAGCCATGCCAGACAACCCTGACCTTTGGTATGTACGACTAGAAAGAGAACAACGCTATGAAACGGATTCTTCTGGGTACTCTGTTCACCGCGGTATCACTCAATGCCATGGCTCAGGCCCCTGGCGGACCGGACTGCGGCTGGGGCAACATGCTGTTCGAGGGCCAACGCGGTACCCCGGCCCACTTCCTCGCATCCACCACCAACGGCACCTCCGGCAACGCGACCTTCGGCATGACCTCGGGCACTAACGGCTGCTCGACCAACTCGGCGCTGACCTACGGTGGTAAATCCTGGTTTGCCATGAACGGCATGATGAACGAGCTTTCCGAAGACATGGCCATGGGCAAAGGCGAAGCGCTGACCACCTATGCCGTGGTGCTCGGTGTCGCGCCAGAAGACCGCGCGCACTTCGCCGCTGTCACTCACCAGCACTTCCAGGAAATCTTCAAGACTGCGGATGTGACCGCCGAAGATGTGCATAGCAACACCCTGGCGGTGCTGAAAAGCGATCCACGCCTGGCCAAATACGCCACCCAAGCTTAAGCTCGGCCCACCCGCCCCCTGACCGGGGCGGGTTGTTTCCTGCCTCTATCGGCATCATTCAGACTTAGTTGCCCGACATGCTCAAACGCCTTGCCTACCTGGCGCTCTGTGCCTGCGCCCCGCTGCATGCTGCACCCTCGTTCGATGACGCGCGTCTGGCGCAACTGGCGGCTGAGCGCTACTGGATTTCCCTGGGTCACTACGAGACGGCCAAGCTTGGTGGCTGGCGCAGCTATGTCGATGACCGGCGCTTCTTTCTTGCCGAAGACGGCGCCCACCATCCCGATCAAGAGCTAAGGGCCACGGTAAATGCGCTTTACGCACCGGCCAGTCTCGGCGACAAACATGCTCAATGTGTATTCCCCGCACGAACGCGCTGGCTGCGTGAACAACTGCAACTCGATGACCTGCCCGCACCTGATTGCAAGGAATTCACCCAGTGGTACCAGGACGTCTCGCCGCATAGCGCGGTAATGATCTTCCCTGCCGCCTACCTCAACAGCCCTTCGTCGATGTTCGGCCATACCTTGCTGCGCATCGACCAGGCTGACGTGCAGAGCAACGACACCGCCCTGCTCAGCTATGCGATCAACTTCGGGGCCTACATCGAAGGCAACGACAACAGCATTCTCTACGCCTGGAAAGGCCTGATGGGCGGCTATCCGGGCCTGTTCGCCCTGGTGCCTTATCAGGAAAAACTCTCTGAGTACCGCAGCCTGGAAAACCGCGACCTGTGGGAGTACCGGCTGAACCTGACGCCGGAAGAAACCGGGCGCATGGTCGAACATATCTGGGAGCTCAAGCAGATCCAGTTCGACTATTTCTTCTTCGATGAAAACTGCTCCTACCGATTGCTCGAACTGCTCCAGGTGGCCCGTCCGAATCTGGACCTGACTTCACAGTTCCCGCTGACCGCAATCCCCACTGATACCGTCAAGGCAGTCAAACAGTCAGGCCTGGTGGAACGCATCGACTATCGCCCATCGCGTGAGCGTGAGCTGCTGGAGCGCGCCAAGCCGCTCAATACCGATGAGCAGCAACAAGTGCTGACGGTCAGTGCCGACACGGCCTACCTGCAAAACCCCGAGTTCACCGCCCTGCCCCGCGACCGTCAGGCGCTGGTGCAGGACGCTGCCTACCGTCTTGAACGCTACCGGGCCAACGGTCAGGCACGCGATCCGGCACGTACCCAGCGCAGCTTCGAACTGCTGCGGGCGATCAACCGTAACCCGCCCCCAGCGCTCAACATCGAACGCCCAGGCTTACCCGAAGACGGCCACCAGTCGCGCACCTGGCAGCTTGGCGCTGGCACCCGTGAAGATCGCGCCTTTGCCGAGTACGGCCTGCGCATGGCCTATCATGACCTCAACGACAACAGTGAAAGTTTCCCCCTGGGTGCACAGATCGAGATCCTCCAGCTCAAAGTGCGCCAGTACGAAAACAACGACTGGCAGGTGCAGCGCTTTGACCTCGCCACCATCCGCTCCCTGACCCCGCGTAACGACCTGCTGCAACCCTGGTCGTGGCAGGTTACCGGTGGTCTGGAGCGTGTGCTGGGCAAGCATGAAGACGAAGTGTTGGTCAGTCACGTCAATGGTGGCGCGGGCGGCACCTGGCAACTGGCTGACGACATGCTCGGTTTTGCGCTGGGTACGGTACGGGTCGAACACAACAATGACTTTGCCGAGTTCATCTCCCCGGCTGCCGGCTTCAACACCGGCCTGCTGTGGCGCAATCCACTCGGCACCCTGAGCCTGGAAGCCAAAGGCGATTACTTCACCAATGGCGAGGTGCGCCGTAGCCTGAGCTTGAATCAGCAATGGGAGCTATCCCGAGACCTGGGCTTGAGGCTGAGCGCCAAGCGCGACTTCAGCCAACTGGCAACAGCGCAGAACGAGGTGATGCTGGAGCTGAAGTGGTATCACTATTAGTGAGCCGCAAGTGTCAAGCACTACGCTGCAAGAAGAAGCATTACGAGACAGGCTGGCCGACTGCACTTTGCGTCGCACTGCCAATAGCTTGAAGCTTGGAGCTTAAAACCTGGAGCTTTAGATATGAGCCGAGCATTCGTCAACGAAGATCACGCCGCCGACCAGGCTGACCAGCCGGTGGAGCGTAAAGTCAGCGAACAGCCCAACTATGTCACTGCCCAAGGTCTGGACCAGTTGCAACAACGGGTCCACGCGCTGAATGCGCAGCGCAACGAACTGCAGGCTCAAGGCGAACACGCCGACAAGCAACGTCTGGCCGACACTGAGCGCGACCTGCGTTACTACACCGCTCGCGTGCAGAGTGCCCTGGTTGTGCCTAAGGCAAGCGCTGTGGATAAAGTGCAGATTGGCAGCCGGGTGACCTACCTCGATGAACACAACCAGCAGCATGAAGTGCAACTGGTAGGCGAAGATCAGGCCGATGCCGCCCATGGCCTGATCAACTGGGGTTCACCGCTGGGGCGGGCACTACTGGGCGCTGCGCCCAGTGACGAAGTGCTGTGGCGACGACCGGCAGGGGATCTGTCGATCGAGATCGTCGCCATTAGCCCAGAGGCTTAGACCACGCCCTGCGCCAGCATCGCATCAGCGACTTTGACGAAACCGGCGATGTTGGCGCCTTTGACGTAGTTGATCCGGCCGTTCTCTTCGCCGTAATGCACACAGGCATGGTGGATCGACTGCATGATGTTGTGCAGCTTGCTGTCCACCTCGCCCGCCGTCCACAGCAGACGCATGGCGTTCTGTGACATTTCCAGACCGCTCACCGCCACGCCGCCGGCGTTGGACGCCTTGCCCGGAGCGAAGAGGATGCCAGCCTCGATAAAGATATCCACAGCGTCGAGGGTGGTCGGCATGTTGGCGCCTTCAGCTACGCAGATGCAGCCGTTGCGCAGCAGGGTGCGAGCATCTTCGCCGTTGAGTTCGTTCTGGGTCGCGCATGGCAAAGCGATATCGCACGCCAGGCTCCATGGCGTCTGCCCCTTGCGGAACTCCAGAGCAAAACGCTCAGCCAGCTCGCTGATGCGGCCACGCTTGACGTTCTTCAACTCCATCAGTGCATCCCACTGCTCGTCGGTCATGCCGGCTTCGCAGAACAGGGTGCCTTCGGAGTCGGACAGCGAGATGACCTTGCCGCCCAGATCCATGACCTTGCGCGCCGCATATTGAGCGACGTTGCCAGAGCCGGAAATCGCCACGCGGCGACCATCAATACGCAGGTCCTGACGCTTGAGCATTTCTTCGGCGAAGTACACGCAACCGTAGCCTGTGGCTTCCGGGCGAATCAGGCTACCGCCGTAGGTCATGCCCTTGCCGGTCAGTACCGAGGTGAACTGGTTGGCCAAGCGCTTGTACTGGCCGAACATGAAGCCGATCTCGCGCGCACCGACGCCGATATCACCGGCAGGTACGTCCAGGTCAGCGCCGATGTGGCGGTACAGCTCGCTCATGAAGGCCTGGCAGAAGCGCATGACTTCAGCATCACTCTTGCCCTTCGGATCGAAGTCCGAGCCGCCTTTGCCACCGCCCATAGGCAGCGAAGTCAGGGAGTTCTTGAAGACTTGCTCGAAGGCCAGGAACTTCAGTACACCTAGGTTCACCGAAGGATGGAAACGCAGACCGCCTTTGTACGGGCCGATGGCGCTGCTCATCTGGATGCGATAGCCGCGGTTGACCTGGACCTTGCCCGCATCATCAACCCACGACACACGGAACAGGATCGCGCGCTCGGGCTCGACCATACGTTCGAGAATGCCGTCCTGAAGGTAATGAGGATTGGCCTCAAGGAAAGGCCAGAGGCTGCGCAACACTTCTTCGACTGCCTGGTGGAATTCAGGCTGGGCCGGATCGCGTTGTTTCAGGCGCGCGAGGAAATCTTCGACAGATTCGATCATGGAGACATTCACCAGAGAGAGTTGGACTTATTGGTTTTTTTCGGACTTTACCAAGAACCACTCGCACCGGAACAGGGCGATATGTCGTTTTTATGAAATTAAATGGTGCATTTGTATAAGTGTATACATTTAAACCGAAAAAAACGGGGCCATAGGGCCCCGTCGTTGTGCAAAACCGTAAAGGTTATGCCAGTTTTTTGTGCCGTACCCGGTGAGGCTGGGCAGCGGCTTCGCCGAGACGCTTCTTGCGATCAGCTTCGTACTCGGTGTAGTTGCCTTCGAAGAACACCGCTTGCGAATCATCTTCGTAAGCCAGGATGTGGGTGGCCACACGGTCCAGGAACCAGCGATCGTGAGAGATCACAATGGCCGCGCCCGGGAAATCCAGCAGGGCTTCTTCCAACGAACGCAGGGTTTCTACGTCGAGGTCGTTGGACGGTTCGTCGAGCAGCAGGACGTTGCCGCCCTCTTTGAGGGTCAGCGCCAGGTGCAGGCGGCCGCGCTCACCGCCAGAGAGGTCCTTGACGAACTTCTGCTGGTCGCCACCTTTGAAGTTGAAGCGACCAACGTAGGTACGCGACGGAATCTCGTAGGTGCCGATACGCAGTTGGTCGGAACCGTCGGAGATTTGCTGGAACACGGTCTTGCTGCCGTCCAGGTCTTCGCGGCTCTGGTCAACACAGGCCAGTTGCACGGTTTCACCGATCTCGATGCTGCCCGAGTCCGGTTGTTCCTTGCCCATCAGCATGCGGAACAGGGTCGACTTACCGGCACCGTTACCGCCGATCACGCCGACGATGGCACCTTTGGGCATGCTGAACGACAGGTTGTCGATCAGCACGCGATCGCCGTAGCCTTTAGTGACGTTCTTGAACTCGATGACCTTGTCACCCAGACGCGGACCGGCCGGGATGTAGATCTCGTTGGTTTCGCTGCGCTTCTGGAATTCCTGCGACTGCATTTCTTCGAAGCGTTGCAGACGGGCCTTGGACTTGGACTGACGGGCTTTGGCGCCTTTGCGCACCCACTCCAGCTCTTCCTTCATGGCCTTTTCATGGGCCGACTGCTGCTTGGATTCCTGGGCCAGACGATCGGACTTGGCTTCCAGCCACCCCGAGTAGTTGCCTTCGTACGGGATACCGGCGCCACGGTCGAGTTCGAGGATCCAGCCCGCGACGTTGTCGAGGAAGTAACGGTCGTGGGTAATCGCTACCACGGTGCCCGGGAAGTCGTGGAGGAAATGCTCCAGCCAAGCGACGGAGTCGGCATCCAGGTGGTTGGTTGGTTCGTCGAGCAGAAGCATGTCAGGGGCCGACAGCAGCAGGCGGCATAGAGCCACACGGCGTTTTTCACCCCCAGACAGGTGTTCGACCTTGGCGTCCCAGGCTGGCAGACGCAGAGCATCGGCGGCGACTTCGAGCTGGCGCTCCAGGTTGTGACCGTCGCTGGCCTGCAGGATGGCTTCAAGCTTGGCCTGTTCGGCAGCCAGCTTGTCGAAGTCGGCATCGGGTTCGGCGTAAGCGGCGTAAACTTCGTCCAGGCGAGCCTGGGCGTCCTTGATCACGCTGACCGCCTCTTCAACCACTTCGCGCACGGTCTTGGTCGGGTCCAGCTGCGGTTCCTGTGGCAGGTAACCGATGTTCAGGTCCGGCATCGGACGGGCTTCACCGTCGAACTCTTTGTCGACGCCGGCCATGATTTTGAGCAGGGTGGATTTACCCGAGCCGTTCAGGCCGAGCACGCCGATCTTGGCGCCGGGGAAAAACGACAGGGAGATGTTCTTCAAAATTTCCCGCTTCGGTGGGACAACTTTGCCCAGCCGATGCATGGTGTAGACGTATTGAGCCATGGAAAAACCTAGCGTCAGAGACGAAAAAATGAGCGCGAAACAGATGAAGGGAGCCGCAGCCCCCAGGAAAGGGCCAAAGCTACCGCAATGCGCCTTGTTGGGCAAACCGCCGACGAACAGGGCTGGCACTTTGCCATAATTGCGGGCATGCTAGCCGCCCTCTGGGCGTCGGGCTTATAGTACGAGGCCAGAGTAGCCGCCAGGACCGCGGCACATGCCAACCCGCAGCTCAAAACCTGCCATCCAGCCATACCGCAGGATCATCGTTTGACCAATCTCATTCAGCCGACATCCCTGCGCAAACCGTCCACCGCGCCCGGCTCTGCATTGCGTGGTTCGTTAAAAAGCGCGCTGGCCCTGTTGGTCCTGTTGTTACTCGGCCTGCTGCTCTGGCAACTGCTCGACCAGTACCGCCACACCCAAGCCGACCAATACCAGCACAGCGTCGATGCCAGTGCCGAGTTGGCAGACCACCTGGCCCTGAACATGTCGCTCAAGGCGCAGGTCGCCCATACGATTGTTCAGCCTTACCATTCGTCGCCAAGCCCTGCGCAACTGTCTGAGATACTCACTCAATTACAGAAGCAGATGCCAACCTTGCAAAGCCTGGCCTGGATCGACACAGGTGGCGATGTGGTCGCTGACAGCCTCGGTCAAGCCCCGGACCGCAGTGCACTGAAAACCTTGTGGCAACTGAGTCAGGGCCGCCATTTCTACTACAGCAACACGCCGGACAATCAGCAGATCTACCTGCTGCTCCGTCAGCCTGGCGATACCCCAGGCTATTGGCTGCTGCGCCTGGACTCGGCGTACTACAGCGAGCTGACTTCACACCTGGACCGCCCCAACCACCCCTTGTGGCTCCTGGAAAACAGCCGTACCGGTGAGGTCATCAATCGCCACCAACCTGCGCCAGGCAGTGACGAACCGCTGCAAAGCGTCATGTTGGCGTTCCTCGACAACAGTACCTGGCAGCTTCGTGGCTTGTTCGATGCTGGACTGGCGCGCCAACAGTTGCTGCCGGCATTGATCGGCAAGTGCCTGCTCGGCTTGTTCTGCGCCTTGATCCCCCTGCTCGCCTTGATCAACATGCGCCGCCGACATCGCATGCTGCATGAAAGCCGTCGGCGCTATCACGATATTTTCGAAGGCACTGGCGTTGCCCTGTGCGTGCTGGACCTCTCCGGTTTGCCTACCCAGTTCGAACGGCACCGCCTGCGCAATCGTCAGGCCCTGCAGCAACGCCTGGCTTTCGACAGCTCCCTGCGGCGTACCTTGCTGCAAGAATTGAAAGTCACCGAGGTCAACCAGGTGGCGCTGCAACTGCTCGGCGTCAACTGCTGTAATGAAGCCTGGCGACGCCTGGTGGAAGGCACTGGCGCCGGTAGCCATGGCATCGGTATGCAGTTGCTTGAAGCAGTGTTGGACAACCAGCAGCAGCTGGAATTGGAAGTCTGCCTGCCGATCACCGATGGCCAGGACGTGCACCTCTGGCTGATGGTGAAGTTCCCCGAGCAGCGTCGCGACTATGAGGCGGTCATCCTCAGCATCAGCGACATCACCAGCCGCAAACAGGTGGAGCTGTCTTTGCTTGAGCGCGAAAGCTTCTGGTCGGACGTCGTGCGTACCGTACCTGACCAGCTCTACGTGCAGGATGTGCAAACCAAGCGAATGATCTTCAGTAACCGCAACCTGGGCCAGACCCTGGGTTACGAGCGCGCGCAACTGGCACAGATGGGTGAACGATTCTGGGAGACTCTTTTGCACCCGGACGACGCTCAACTGTATCGTCACAACCGTGAACAGTTGCTCAACTCAGACGGTGCCGAGCAATTGCATTGCCAGTTACGTTTCCTTCATCTCGATCAGCGCTGGCGGCGTTTCGAAATCCGCGAACAAGCACTGACCCGCGATGCCCAAGGCGTGGTCACCCGCATTATCGGCGTGGGCAAGGACGTCACCGATCAGATCGAGGCCAGCGAATCCCTGCGCGACAGCGAACAGCGCTACCGCATGCTCGCCGAAAGCATCAGCGACGTGATTTTCTCCACTGACAGCCTGCTACAGCTCAACTATGTCAGCCCATCGGTACAGACGGTGCTTGGCTATGAAGTCAACTGGATCTTCGACAATGGCTGGCATTCGACCATCGCCAACCCGGCACAGCTGACCGGCATTTATGCCCTGATCGAACGGGTCAATCGAGCCTTGGGCAACCCCGAACTATTGGAGCAACTGCGCATGCAGCTGCCCAATCAGCTGTTCCTGTTCGACTGCCTGCGCGCCGATGGGCGCAAGATTCCTATCGAATTGCGTTTGGTACTGGTTTGGGACGATCACGAACGCTTCGAAGGGATCCTCGGTGTCGGTCGCGACATCAGCCAGCAGCGGCGCGCCGAAAAAGACCTGCGCATGGCTGCCACGGTTTTCGAACACTCGACTTCGGCCATCCTCATCACCGACCCCGCAGGCTATATCGTCCAGGCCAACGAAGCGTTCAGCCGGGTCAGCGGCCACGCAGTGGCCGATGTGCTCGATCAGTTGCCAAGCATGCTCACCGTGGACGAGCATCAGGAAGCCCACCTGCGCTATGTGCTCAAGCAGCTCAGCCAACGCGGCACCTGGGAAGGTGAAGTCTGGCTCAAACGCCGTAATGGCGAGCATTACCCCGCCTGGGTCGGCATCACTGCTGTACTTGATGATGAAGGCGACCTGGCCAGCTACGTGTGCTTCTTCACCGACATCAGTGAACGCAAGGCCAGTGAGCAACGGATTCATCGCCTGGCTTACTACGATGCCCTGACCCACCTGCCCAACCGCACCCTGTTCCAGGACCGTCTGCACACAGCCCTGCAACAGGCCGAACGGCAAAAGGCCTGGGTGGTGCTGATGTTCCTCGACCTGGACCGGTTCAAACCGATCAACGATTCGCTCGGGCATGCCGCCGGCGACCGGATGCTCAAAGACATGGCCGAGCGCCTGCTCGACTGCGTTGATGATGACGACACTGTGGCACGCATGGGCGGCGATGAGTTCACCCTGTTGCTGCAACCGCGGGCAACGCGGCAGATGGCCCTGAACCGTGCCATCCATGTCGCCGAGCAGATTCTCGCCAGCCTGGTGCGGCCGTTCGTCCTGGAAAACCGCGAATTTTTCGTCACTGCCAGCATCGGTATTGCCTTGAGTCCGCAGGACGGCAGCGAGCTCAGCCAATTGATGAAGAACGCCGACACGGCCATGTATCACGCCAAAGAGCGCGGCAAGAACAATTTCCAGTTCTACCAGGCGGACATGAACGCCAGCGCACTGGAACGTCTGGAACTGGAAAGCGACCTGCGCCATGCCCTGGAACAGAACGAATTCATTCTTTACTACCAGCCGCAGTTCAGTGGCGACGGCAAACGCCTGACGGGTGCCGAAGCGCTGTTGCGTTGGCGTCATCCACGTCGTGGGCTGGTACCGCCGGGCGACTTCATTCCGGTGATCGAAGAGCTGGGGCTGGTGGTGGATGTTGGCGACTGGGTGCTCAAGGAGGCCTGTCGCCAGCTCAAAACCTGGCATCAGGCCAAGGTCCGCGTGCCGAAGGTTTCAGTGAACATCTCGGCCCGGCAGTTCTCCGACGGCCAGTTGGGCACACGTATTGCCACCATTCTCAAGGACACCGGTCTGCCGCCGGCATGCCTGGAGCTGGAACTGACCGAAAGTATCCTGATGCGTGAGGTCAACGAGGCCATGGTGATCCTCGACAGCCTGAAGAAACTCGGGCTAAGCATTGCCGTTGATGACTTCGGCACCGGCTACTCGTCGCTCAACTACCTCAAACAATTCCCCATCGACGTACTGAAAATCGACCGCACCTTCGTCGACGGCTTGCCCGAAGGCGAACAGGACGCGCAGATTGCCCGAGCAATCATCGCCATGGCCCATAGCCTCAACCTGGCGGTAATTGCCGAGGGCGTGGAAACCCATGAGCAGCTGGAGTTCCTCCGTGAGCACGGCTGTGACGAAGTACAGGGCTACCTGTTCGGGCGGCCGATGCCGGCCAACCAATTCGAAGCCCAGTTCAGCAACGAAACCTTGTTCATGTTTGAGTAGGCTTGAAGCTACGAGCCATAAGCCACAAGCGGCAAGTGAGATGCGGTGGGTGATCGGCCTTTAGCTCGGCGCTTGCAGCTTGTCGCTCATGAGCCCCATTTGTCTGCGACATGATGCCCTTTCATATGCCAGACAAAAGCTGATGAGGTAGAATGCCCGCCTATTTCAGCACGATCCTTGAGGACCGCCATGTTCAGCCGTGATTTGACCATTGCCAAGTACGACGCCGATCTCTTTGCCGCCATGGAGCAAGAAGCCCAGCGCCAGGAAGAGCACATCGAGCTGATTGCGTCGGAAAACTACACCAGCCCGGCTGTCATGGAAGCCCAAGGCTCGGTTCTGACCAATAAATACGCCGAAGGTTACCCAGGCAAGCGCTACTACGGTGGCTGCGAATACGTCGACGTGGTCGAGCAACTGGCCATCGACCGCGCCAAGGAGCTGTTCGGCGCTGATTACGCCAACGTTCAGCCGCACGCTGGCTCGCAAGCCAACGCTGCCGTTTACCTGGCCCTGCTGTCGGGCGGTGACACCATCCTGGGCATGAGCCTGGCCCACGGTGGTCACCTGACCCACGGTGCCAACGTCAGCTCCTCGGGCAAACTGTACAACGCTGTCCAGTACGGCATCGACGCCAACGGCCTGATCGACTACGACGAAGTCGAGCGTCTGGCTGTCGAGCACAAGCCGAAGATGATCGTTGCCGGTTTCTCCGCTTACTCGCAGATCCTGGACTTCCCACGCTTCCGTGAAATCGCTGACAAGGTCGGTGCCTACCTGTTCGTCGACATGGCCCACGTTGCCGGTCTGGTCGCTGCAGGCGTGTACCCGAACCCAGTACCGTTCGCCGACGTCGTTACCACCACTACCCACAAGACCCTGCGCGGTCCACGTGGCGGTCTGATCCTCGCGCGTGCCAACGCCGAGATCGAAAAGAAGCTGAACTCCGCCGTATTCCCAGGCGCCCAAGGCGGCCCGCTGGAGCACGTCATTGCCGCCAAGGCGATCTGCTTCAAGGAAGCCCTGCAGCCTGAGTTCAAGACTTACCAGCAGCAAGTGGTGAAAAACGCCCAGGCCATGGCTGGCGTGTTCATCGAACGCGGCTTCGACGTGGTTTCCGGTGGCACTGAAAACCACCTGTTCCTGCTCTCGCTGATCAAGCAGGAAATCTCCGGTAAAGACGCCGACGCCGCTCTGGGCAAGGCCTTCATCACCGTCAACAAGAACTCGGTGCCAAACGACCCACGCTCCCCGTTCGTCACTTCCGGCCTGCGCTTCGGCACCCCGGCTGTGACCACTCGTGGCTTCAAAGAAGCAGAGTGTAAAGAACTGGCTGGCTGGATCTGCGACATCCTGGCTGACCTGAACAACGAAGCGGTGATCGACGCCGTTCGCGAGAAGGTCAAGGCCATCTGCGCCAAGCTGCCGGTTTACGGTAAGTAATCGCAGCTGCTAGATGTGGAAAAGCCCGGCCTTGTGCCGGGCTTTTTTGTGCCAGCAATCAAGCCCTCAAGATCGACACAACGCCTCGAATCCTTCACGAATCTTCGCTTCCGGCAAGTCATCGGCAATAAACACCATCACGCTCTCCCTCGCCTCAGCGTCGGCCCACTCTGTGTCCCAGTCGAAACCATAGAGCTTCAACACCCCCTGGAACACCAGACGTCTATCCTCGCCAACAATATTCAACACTCCCTTGTAACGCAGCAGTTGCTTGCCATGGTCTTCGAGCAGTTGGTTCATAAAGTCACTGAGCCGATCGATATCCAACGGCGTATCAGTACGCAGCACCAGGCTGGAAATGCGATCGGGGGTTGTCGACGCTACGACCGGTCGCAAACTCAAGCCGCCACCCACGTCAGCATTGAGGTTGAAACCACGCACATCCAACAGCTCCGCCAAATCGATCTTGCCGTGATCCACTACCCGAATCGGCGCCCGACGGTTGATTCTCCCCAACCGCTCGCTCAGCGCCTGGAAACTATCGCCATCGACCAGGTCGGTTTTGCTCACCAGCAGACGATCGGCAAAACCGACCTGAGCCTGTGCAATGGCTTGGGCCAGGTGTTGTTCGGCATGCGCCGCATCGACCAGGGTGATGATGCCGTCAAGGATGTAGCGCTCCCGCAGCTCTTCATCAATGAAGAAGGTCTGCGCCACCGGCGCCGGATCGGCAAGGCCGGTGCACTCGATTACCAGGCGGTCGAAAGCGATTTCGTCAGCGTCCAGGCGCTCAAGTAGCAGGAACAGGGCGCGGGTCAGGTCACCATGAATGCTGCAACAGACGCAGCCGTTCGCCAGGGTCATGACCTGCACCGGCTCGTCGCCCAACAATTGGCTATCAATGCCGGCATCACTGAATTCGTTTTCGATTACGGCGATCTTCAAGCCATGTTCGGCCTTGAGCAGATGGCGCAGCAAGGTGGTCTTGCCGGCTCCCAGAAAACCGCTGAGTACTGTTACCGGAATGGGCGCGTGCAAACGAAAAATCTCCTCAACTGAAAATGACTGTGGGAGCACGGCAAGCCGGGCTCCCACAGGTTCAACTGCCGTCAGTTACTGTCGTTCAACAGCACTTGGGCCCACCCTTGCCACCGTAACGCGCCTCTTGGCGTTCGCGAAAGAACGCCTCGTAGGTCATTACTGGCTTGTCCGGGTGTTTGGTCTGCATATGCTCGACGTAATTGTCGTAGTCGGGCATACCGACCATCAGGCGGGCTGCCTGCCCCAGGTACTTACCCAGTCGACCGAGATCGTTGAACATCACTGCATTCCTCTTCGGTTACGCATCCGGCAATGCCTGGAACGGGGACTCTTTGTCAGTTCGCTCTTTTTTGTTCAGGGCGCCAATACCGACCTTGAGGGCAAAAAACAGAATACTGAAGACCACGAACAGGAACAGGATGGTCAGACCAGCGTTGGTATAAGCGTTGAAGATCACGTGCTGCATCTGGCCGATGTCTTTGGCCGGAGCCAGTACCTGCCCAGCGTCAAGCGCCGTGCTGTACTTGTTAGCCAAGGCCAGGAAACCGACTGCCGGGTTCGGATCGAACAGTTTGATGAAACCTGCAGTAGTGGTGCAGATCAGCAGCCATACTGCTGGCAGCAGAGTGACCCACATGTAGCGCTGGCGCTTCATCTTGATCAGCACCACGGTGCCAAGCATCAGCGCAATACCGGCGAGCATCTGGTTGGAGATGCCGAACAGCGGCCACAAGGTGTTGATGCCACCCAGCGGATCAATCACACCTTGATACAGCAGGTAACCCCACAGGGCCACGCAACCGGCGGTAGCGAGCAGGTTGGCACCCCACGACTCGGTGCGTTTGAGGGCAGGTACGAAGCTGCCCAACAAGTCTTGAAGCATAAAGCGCCCGGCACGGGTACCGGCGTCCACTGCGGTGAGGATGAACAGCGCCTCAAACAGAATCGCGAAGTGGTACCAGAAGGCCATGGTGTTTTCACCCGGCAGTACCTGGTGAAGGATCTGCGCGATACCCACCGCCAGAGTCGGTGCGCCACCGGCACGGGCGAGGATGGTGTGCTCACCAATGTCTTTGGCCACCGCTTCCAGGGCATCCGGGGTAATCGCAAAGCCCCAACTGCTGACCGTCTGTGCGACGGTGACGACGTCGGAGCCGACCACTGCCGCCGGGCTGTTCATGGCGAAGTACACGCCTGGCTCGATCACCGAGGCGGCAACCATGGCCATGATCGCCACGAACGATTCCATCAGCATGCCGCCGTAACCGATGTAACGGGCGTTGGTTTCGTTATCCAGCAACTTGGGTGTGGTGCCCGAGGAGATCAGCGCATGGAAGCCCGACACCGCGCCACAGGCGATGGTGATGAACAGGAACGGGAACAGGGTACCCTTCCAGACCGGACCGGTACCGTCGGTGAACTGGGTCAACGCCGGCATTTTCAGCTCAGGAGCGATGATCAGGATACCGATGGCCAGGCCAACGATGGTGCCGATCTTGAGGAAGGTCGACAGGTAGTCACGCGGCGCCAGTACCAGCCAGACCGGCAGGACTGCAGCAACAAAGCCGTAGCCGACCAGCATCCAGGTGATCTGCACACCGGTGAAGGTGAATGCCGGGCCCCAGACCGGATCAGCGGCAACCTGGCCCCCCAGCCAGATCGACAGCAACAGCAGCACCACGCCCATCAGCGAGATCTCACCGATGCGGCCCGGGCGGATGTAGCGCATGTAGATACCCATGAACATCGCGATCGGGATGGTCGCCATCACCGTGAACATGCCCCATGGGCTCTCGGCCAGGGCCTTGACCACGATCAGCGCCAGCACCGCAAGGATGATGATCATGATCAGGAAGCAGCCGAACAGGGCGATGGTGCCCGGAATTCGGCCCATTTCCTCACGGACCATGTCACCCAGCGAGCGACCATTGCGGCGAGTGGACAGGAACAGGACCATGAAATCCTGCACCGCACCGGCCAGCACCACGCCGGCAATCAGCCAGAGTGTGCCAGGCAGGTAGCCCATCTGCGCCGCCAGTACCGGACCGACCAACGGGCCGGCGCCGGCAATAGCAGCAAAGTGGTGACCAAAAAGAATGTGTTTGTTGGTCGGAACATAGTCCAGACCATCATTGTTAAGCACCGCCGGGGTGGCCCGACGCGGGTCCAGCTGCATCACCTTGGTGGCAATAAACAGGCTGTAGTAGCGGTAGGCGACCAGGTAGATGGCCACCGAAGCGACGACGATCCACAAGGCGTTGATGGCCTCGCCACGGCGCAGGGCGACCACACCCAGCGCACAGGCTCCTATGACTGCCAGCGCCAGCCACGGAATGTGGCGTAGCAGGCTATTATTGTTGTTCATGGTTTGCTTCCAGCTAGTGGATAAAAGACAGCCTTTCGAGTCTAGCGATCCTGACAGGAAAGACCACCCCCCACGTTGGTCTAGAGCCTTCAACGGGGGCTGAACAAAACTCGTTATGCGCCCTTGCGCGGGCATTGGCAAGTGCTGAGCTATAGTCAGGAAGAACCCCGGAGTGCCTGAACATGAGCGACCACCCAGAACGTCGACGTTTCCAGCGTGTTGCCTTTGATGCCCTCACCGAACTGCGCCAAGGGGAACGGAGCTGGCCGGTCGAGCTGCTTGATCTGTCCTTGAAGGGCCTGCTGGTTAAGTGCCCGGAACCCTGGGACCCCGACCTGACCCAGGATTTTGAGGCCATTGTCCACCTGAGCGAGCAGGCCAAGTTGCAGATGCAGGTCGAGCTACGTCATGAGGAAGGCCATCAGCTGGGTTTTGCCTGCCTGCACATTGATATTGATTCAATGACCCATTTGCACCGTCTGGTGGAGTTGAACTTGGCCGACAGCACCGAAATGATGCGCGAACTGCGAGAATTGATCGAAGTTTAAAATCTTTTAGCCTGCTATCTACTTTCCTGCCCATCGCGTTTCTGTCCATTCGGCCAGCTTTCTTACCCTTCCCGCTAACTCTCACGCAGCCTTGCGAGGCCTGCGCGCGGGCGTTGGAACGATAACTGCATGCAGTATCAAAGCCAATCTGGCTGTCAGACTGTTCCTACGCCAATCTAAAAATTGTATACAATTGTTCTGGCATTGATAGGTAGGACTTGTCTACAGTAGCGCCACAACAATAAAACAGAGACCCCGCCCCATGAATACGTCCTCCCCTAGCACGTCTTCAGCCCCACGTCCCGAAGACGAGAATCTGGGCCTAGGTGCCAACCTGGCGTACGGCCTGCAACACGTTTTGACCATGTATGGCGGTATTGTCGCCGTCCCGCTGATCCTCGGTCAGGCAGCTGGGCTGACACCAGCGGAAATCGGCCTGCTGATCGCTGCATCACTGTTTGCCGGTGGTCTGGCAACCCTGTTGCAAACCCTCGGTCTGCCCTTCTTCGGTTGCCAACTGCCGTTGGTGCAAGGGGTCTCTTTTGCCGGTGTGGCGACCATGGGCGCAATCTTGAGCAGTGAAGGCGGTGGCGGTTTGCCGGGTGTTCTGGGCGCGGTCATGGCGGCGTCCTTCCTTGGCTTTCTGATCACGCCGGTGTTTTCACGAATCACCAAGTACTTCCCGCCGCTGGTGACCGGGATCGTCATCACCACGATCGGCCTGACCCTGATGCCCGTCGCTGCACGCTGGGTAATGGGCGGCAACAGCAAGGCACCGGACTTCGGCAGCATGGCCAACATCGGCCTGGCGGCGCTGACCTTCGTCATCGTACTGGTACTGAGCAAACTGGGCAGCGCGACCATCTCGCGCCTGTCGATCCTGCTGGCCATGGTCATCGGTACTCTGATCGCCTGGTCGCTGGGCATGGCTGACTTCAGCAAGGTACTCGAAGGCCCGATGGTGGCTTTCCCGACGCCGTTCCACTTCGGTATGCCAACCTTCCACATCGCCGCGATCCTGTCGATGTGCATCGTGATCATGGTGACCCTGGTGGAAACCTCGGCGGATATCCTCGCTGTCGGTGAAATCATCGATACCAAGGTTGACTCCAAACGCCTGGGCAATGGCCTGCGTGCTGACATGGCCTCGAGCATCCTGGCGCCAATCTTCGGTTCCTTCACCCAGAGTGCCTTCGCCCAGAACGTCGGCCTGGTCGCCGTGACCGGGGTGAAAAGCCGCTATGTAGTCGCCACTGGCGGAGTGATCCTGGTAGTGCTCGGTCTGCTGCCGATCATGGGCCGGGTGATTGCTGCGGTGCCGACCTCCGTCCTTGGTGGCGCTGGTATCGTCCTGTTCGGTACAGTTGCCGCCAGCGGTATCCGTACCCTGTCCAAGGTCAGCTACAAGAACAACGTCAACCTGATCATCGTCGCCGCCTCCCTGGGCTTTGGCATGATCCCGATTGCTGCACCGAACTTCTACGCGCAGTTCCCCAACTGGTTCGAGACCATCTTCCACTCAGGCATCAGCTCGGCAGCGATCATGGCCATTGTCCTGAACCTGGTGTTCAACCACTTCACCGCCGGCAACTCCGACCAGCAGTCAGTGTTCGCCGCCGCTTACGAACGCACCATCCATTACTCGGATATCTCCGCACTGCGTGACGGTGATTACTTCGAGGATGGCAAGCTGTTCAATGCCGAGGGCAAGGAAGTGCCTGTAATGGGCGAAGGTGAGCACGGCGAACCGCCTCTGCGGCGAGAGACCGTTTCAGAACATTGATCGACCCCACGGCAATTGAAGCTGGGCCGGTGCGCATCACCGGCCCTTTTTGTTTGTCGGCCGTGGCAACTATTCGAACAAGGCGTCCAGCGCCTGCTCCAGACGTGTAACAGCAATGACCTGAAGGCCGGCCGGCGCTTCTTTGGGTGCATTGCCCTTGGGAACGATGGCACGCTTGAAACCATGCTTGGCCGCCTCTTTCAAACGCTCCTGGCCACTGGGCACCGGTCGTACTTCTCCCGATAGGCCAACCTCGCCGAACACCAGCAAGCCATTGTCCAGCGGACGGTTGCGCAGGCTGGACATGATCGCCGCCATCAGCGCCAGATCGGATGCAGTCTCCAGTACCTTGACCCCGCCGACCACGTTGAGGAACACATCCTGGTCATGGGTGGGAATCCCGCCATGGCGGTGCAGCACTGCCAGGAGCATCGCCAGGCGGTTCTGGTCCAGGCCCAAGGTGACCCGACGTGGATTGGACAAATGGCTGTCGTCGACCAAGGCCTGAACTTCCACCAGCATCGGCCGAGTGCCCTCCCAAGTGGCCATGACCACGCTGCCGGGGACTTCTTCCTGGGCGCGGGTCAGAAAGATTGCCGAAGGGTTGGAAACCTCTTTCAAGCCGCGATCGGTCATGCCGAACACGCCCAATTCGTTGACCGCACCAAAGCGGTTCTTCACCGCTCGCAACAAACGCAGGCGGCCATCTGACTCGCCCTCGAAATACAAGACAGTATCGACCATGTGCTCAAGCACCCGTGGCCCCGCCAGTGCGCCTTCTTTGGTGACATGACCGACTAGGAAGATCGCCGTGCCGCTCTGCTTGGCATAACGCACCAGCAGGGCCGCACTTTCGCGGACCTGGGACACTCCGCCGGGGGCTGACTGCAACTGCTCGGTGAAGATGGTCTGGATCGAGTCGATCACCATGACCTTGGGTTTCTCCACTCGCGCCGTAGCGATGATCGCCTCGATGCAGGTCTCGGTCATCACCCGCAACTGATCCTGTGGCAGGCCCAGGCGCCGGGCGCGCATCGCCACCTGCTGCTGGGATTCTTCGCCCGTGACATACAACGCTGGCATGCGCGTGGCGATGGCACATAGGGTCTGCAACAGAATGGTCGATTTGCCGATGCCTGGGTCGCCGCCGATCAATACCACCGAACCGTCGACCAGACCACCGCCCAACACCCTGTCCAGCTCAGCACTGGCGGTGGTGAAGCGCGGAATCTCTTCAACGCTGACTTCGGCCAGGGTCTTGATCTGTGTCTGCTGCCCGGCCCAGCCAGTACGGCCACTGGGCGCTGCAGCCGCGCCACTTTCCAGCACGGTCTCAACCAAGGTGTTCCAGGCGCCGCACTCGCCGCACTGCCCGGCCCATTTCGGAAAGGTCGCGCCGCACTCGGTGCAGCCGTACATGCGCTTGGCCTTGGCCATGGGAGACAGTCCTCGAGAAAAAGGGACCATGATAGCCGACCTGTGTGACCCGGACTGCCACAGAAAACGACAAAACTATTCGATATAACCACAGTCTGTAGCCGCAGCGCGGAGCATGAAGCGCGTAGCTGATTTACACTGCGTTTACCAACCTCATCTGTTACAAGGAATAAACCATGGGCGTGCTCAATGAATTCAAGGCCTTCGCGGTCAAAGGGAATGTGGTCGACATGGCCGTCGGTATCATCATCGGCGCGGCCTTTGGCAAAATCGTTACATCCTTTGTAGGTGATGTGATCATGCCACCGATCGGTATGCTGATCGGCGGCGTCGACTTCAGTGATCTGGTGGTCACCCTTAAAGCTGCCGAAGGGGATATTCCGGCAGTGGTGCTGGCTTACGGCAAGTTCATTCAGACCATTCTTGATTTCGTCATTGTCGCCTTCGCGATCTTCATGGGTGTCAAAGCGATCAATCGACTGAAACGTGAAGAGGCAGAAGCACCAACCCTGCCGCCAGTACCGACCAAGGAAGAAGAGCTGCTCACCGAGATCCGCGACTTGCTCAAATCGCAAAGTCGGCAACCCTGAAGTCCAAAACACAAACGGCGCCTCAAGGCGCCGTTTCTTTCACTGCTGGGTTACCAGTAGTTTTCCACCGCCACCTGCCCAGGCCGGCGGCTCAGGCTCAAATTCAAGCCGCGCTGTTTGAGCACCTGACGCGTGTCATCAATCATTTGTGGGTTACCGCACAGCATCACCCGCGAATGCTCCGGCGTCAGCGCCAACCCGGCAGCCCGCTCCAGCTCACCATTCTCGATCAGGGTGGTGATGCGTTCAGTGAGGGCACCCGGCTGCTGCTCCCGAGTAACCACCGGAATGAACTGCAGCTTGCCCGCGTGTTCCGCCAGGTAATCGCGCTGCTCAAGGCCGGCGATCAGGTCCAGGTAGGCCAGTTCTTTCGCCTCTCGCACCGAATACACCAGCTTGATCGAATCGAAACGCTCCCAGGCTTCGAAGTCCTGCAGGATCGATACGAAAGGAGCAATGCCAGTTCCGGTGGCCAGCAACCACAGATCGCGGCCATCGACAAAACGATCCAGGGTCAGGAAACCGAAGGCCTGCCGATCGATCAGCAAGCTGTCGCCCTCGCTCAAGCGACTCAGTTCACTGGTGAACTCGCCACCCGGCACCACAATAGAGAAGAAATCCAGGTGCTCGTCATGGGGCGCCGAAACCATCGAATAGGCGCGCCAGACCACACTGCCATCGGCTTTGGTCACGCCCAAACGGGCGAACTGACCGGAACGAAAACGCAAGCCCGGATCACGCGTGGTACGCAGGCTGAACAGGCTGGGGGTCAGCGGCTGGACGTCAAGCAACGTCTGACGGGTGAACTTTTCAGCGCTGGCAGTCATGACTTACTCCATCAAACAGATACGCCCAGTGTCGCGCAAACGGCTGCGGATAAACACCGCTGGATTGTAGTGATTTCAAAGAACCTACCGGTCGAAAAATTCGTTCGTTTGTAACGAAATGACCCAGCGCATCTCTAGGATATTTCCTACACTGCGATTTCGGATCCACCTCAGGGAGATTATTGTCATGCCCCATTGGAAGGAAGAGCAGCTGCAACAACTGATGAATGAAACCAATGATCAACGGATGTTCCGCTTGGCGGCATCCTTGGTCGAACAACTAGGGATGGAGTACTTTTCATTCGCCATAAGTAGTCACCTCACGCCACAAAAGGCAACTTTCAGGACCTTCAATACCTATCCCACGGCTTGGAACGAGCGCTACCAGAACTGCAACTACGCCACCATCGACCCGATCATCAGCCATTGTCATACTTCGGCAGAGCCCATTCTCTGGCAGGCTGAGGTCTTCCGAGAGACGCCACAGCTCTGGGAGCATGCCCAACTGCATGGGTTACGATATGGCTGGAGCCAATCGGCACACGACCTACAGAAAAACGAAAGCATCTTGAGCGTGATGCGCAGCCATACCCCCGTGGATACCCCTGAGTTCTACAACAGCGCCGGGCAAATCATCTGGCTGTGCCACCTGCTTCACACGCTGTTGCTTGAACGCCAATCGATCAAACCCTCCCCTGCGCCCCCCCTCTCCCGCCGCGAAACCGAAGTGCTGAAATGGTCCGCTGCAGGCAAAACTGCGGCCGACATTGCCTGCATTCTTACCCTGTCGCAAAGCACAGTAAATTTTCATATCCGCAGCATCATCAGCAAAATGAACGCCAGCAATAAGGCCGGCGCCATTGCCGCTGCCGCCATGAGCGGCCTGTTGGGGTAACCCCTTGGCCGGCAAAGCCCTGTAGAATCATGTTCCTGTAAAGCGCCGCCAATTGCGCCGCGTGATCATGCCCCAGAGCCTTAGTCCATGCCTTTGTTGACCAGCCCCTTCGCCGAACTCGCACTGCTTCGCCAGCCCGAGCAAGCCAATGACCCCTTGCAAGCCTTCGATGCTGCCGACGAGTACCTGCTCGAGCACCTGGCTGACCAAGCACCCAGTGCCAGCACACGGGTGATGGTGCTCAACGATAGCTTTGGTGCGCTGGCCATCAGCCTGAGTCGACATCTACAAGTCTGCAGCAGTGGCGATTCGCACTTGGCCCGCCTGGCACTGGAGAAAAACCTGGTACGCAATGGTCTGGCGTTCGACGCCGTGCCATTCATTCCAGCCAACACCCACTGGCAGGGCCCATTCGATCAGGTGCTGGTGCGCGTACCCAAGACCCTGGCCCTGCTCGAAGAACAACTGATCCGCTTACAGGCTCATCTGGCACCTGGTGCCCAGGTGGTCGCCGGGGCAATGATCAAGCACCTGCCACGTGCCGCAGGTGACTTGCTGGAAAAATACATTGGCCCGGTACAGGCGTCGCTTGCGAAGAAAAAAGCTCGGCTACTGGTCGCAACCTTCGAGCCCAAGCCGGCTGTCAGTTCGCCTTACCCAAGCCGCTACCAACTGGACACTCCGCGCCTGGAACTGCTCAACCATGCCAACGTATTCTGCCGCGAAGGCCTGGACATCGGCACCCGGGCATTCCTGCCACACCTGCCCAATAACCTGGGTTCAGCGCGAGTAGCCGATCTCGGTTGCGGCAACGGCGTATTGGCCATCATTAGTGCTTTGAGCAATCCCCAAGCCCATTACACCCTGGTCGATGAATCCTATATGGCTACCCAGTCGGCCCTGGAGAACTGGCAAGCGGCGCTGGGTGATCGTCAGGTCAGCATTCGCGCCGACGATGGACTGGCAGCCCAGCCCGCGCAGTCCCTGGACATCGTGCTATGCAATCCGCCCTTCCATCAGCAGCAGGTGGTCGGCGATTTCCTCGCCTGGCGCATGTTCCAGCAAGCCCGTGAAGCGTTGGTGGTGGGAGGGGCGCTGTACATCGTCGGTAATCGCCATCTGGGTTACCACAGCAAGCTGGCGCGCTTGTTCCGTGGCGTTGAGCAGGTGGCCGCGACGCCGAAGTTCGTCGTGCTCAAGGCGCGCAAGTAATATTGCTGGGCAAAAAAAACCCTTCGCAACCGAAGTTGCGAAGGGCTGTAAATCCGCGCAAGGCGGGATGGGAAATACTTTTTAGTGGGTGCTCAGGCCGGCCGCAGCCATAAACATGCGCATCAGCCAGGCAACAATTCCCAAGGCCACCACGCTGCCGGCCCAGATCACCACCAGCCAGCCCAGCCGTTTCCACAGCGGCTTTTTCTCTTCATCAAAAGTTGGTTTGCCAGTCATGTCCAGGCCTCCTAGTGGTAGCCATCTTCATGGGTCACCTTGCCGCGGAACACGTAGTAACTCCAGAAGGTGTAACCAAGAATGAACGGGATGATGAACAGCGTCCCCACCAGCATGAAGCCCTGGCTCTGTGGAGGTGCAGCCGCATCCCAGATCGAAATTGAAGGCGGGATGATGTTCGGCCACAGACTGATACCCAAGCCGCTATAGCCGAGAAAAATCAGCACCAGCGTCAACAGGAACGGCGTGTAATGTGCGTTGCGTGCGACAGCCCGTAGCAATCCATAGAGGGTCACCAGCACCAGGATCGGCACCGGCAGGAACCAGAACAGGTTCGGCAGGCTGAACCAGCGTGTGGCGATGTCGGGATGCGCCAGCGGCGTCCAGATGCTGACGATGCCGGTAACCGCCAGCAACACCAGCGCCAAAGGACGGGCCAAGTCGTGCATTTGCAGTTGCAACTTGCCTTCGGTTTTCATGATCAGCCAGGTGCAGCCAAGCAAGGCGTAGGCAACGATCAAGCCGAGGCCGCAGAACAGGCTGAACGGCGTCAGCCAGTCCAGGGAGCCACCGGCATAGCTGCGGTCGACCACCTTGAAGCCTTCGATAAAAGCCCCCAAAGCCACGCCCTGAAAGAAGGTGGCGGCCAGTGACCCGCCGATGAAAGCCTTGTCCCAGAGATGACGCTTGGCGGCCGTGGCCTTGAACCGAAACTCAAAGGCCACGCCGCGGAAGATCAACCCGACGAGCATAAGCATCAATGGCAGGTACAGCGCAGACAGCACCACGGCGTAGGCCAGCGGGAAGGCGCCGAACAGTGCCGCCCCGCCCAGTACCAGCCAGGTTTCATTACCGTCCCAAACGGGAGCGACGGTGTTCATCATCACATCGCGATCCTGCTCGGCCTTGACGAAGGGAAAGAGAATGCCAATCCCCAGGTCGAAGCCATCCATGACCACATACATCATGATCCCGAAAATGATGATCACGGCCCAGATCAGTGGAAGATCAATACCCATGATTCAGTTCCCCTTGTTCAGGCTGGCGTGCTCGCCATCGTCATGATCATCATCGGCCGCCGACAGCGGCCGCGCTGGCGTGCGTTTCTGGCCAGGACCACCGGGGTTGGTTTCATCACCTTCACCGATTTTCGGTCCTTTGCGTACCAGGCGCATCATGTAGCCCAGGCCCGCACCGAACAGGGCGAAGTAGACCACCACGAACATCACTAGCGTCACGCCCAGCTGGGTGTAGCTGTGATTCGAAACCCCGTCGGCAGTACGCATAAGGCCGTAGACCACCCAAGGCTGGCGACCGATTTCAGTGGTGAACCAACCTGCAAGAATCGCGATCAGGCCGGACGGCCCCATCCACAAGGTCAGGTACAGGAACGGCCGCGAACTGTAGAGCTTGTCGCCCTTACGCAACCACAGGCTCCACAGACCAACCAAGATCATCAACATCCCCAGGCCGACCATGACCCGGAACGACCAGAACACCACGGTGGAGTTTGGCCGGTCTTCTTTCGGGAACTCTTTCATCGCCGGGACTTGCTTGTCCAGGCTGTGGGTCAGGATCAGACTCCCCAGTGCCGGGATTTCCACTTTGAAGCGGGTAGTCTCGGCTTCCATGTCGGGAATGCCGAAGAGAATCAGCGGAGTCGGCTCACCCGGCACGTTTTCCCAGTGGCCTTCGATCGCGGCAATTTTCACCGGCTGGTGCTTGAGTGTGTTCAAGCCATGGAAGTCACCAATCACCGCCTGGATTGGCGCGACGATCAGGGCCATCCACATCGCCATCGAGAGCATCTTGCGAATTGCCGGGTTATCCCGACCACGCAGCAGGTGCCAGGCGGCCGAGGCGCCGACGAAAAACGCGGTGGCCACAAATGCGGCAGTGGCCATGTGTGCGAGTCGGTACGGGAACGACGGGTTGAAGATCACCGCGAACCAGTCCACCGGGATCACCACACCGTTGACGATCTCGTAGCCCTGCGGCGTCTGCATCCAACTGTTGGAAGCCAGAATCCAGAAGGTCGAAATGATCGTGCCGATGGCCACCATGACCGTGGCGAAGAAGTGCAGGCCACGACCGACACGGTTCCAGCCAAAAAGCATGACGCCGAGAAAGCCCGCCTCGAGGAAGAAGGCGGTGAGTACTTCATAGGTCAGTAGCGGCCCGGTGATGGAGCCGGCAAAGTCGGAAAACTTGCTCCAGTTGGTACCGAACTGGTAGGCCATGACCAAACCGGACACCACCCCCATGCCGAAGTTGACGGCAAAGATCTTCGACCAGAAATGGTAAAGGTCACGGTAAACACTGTTGTTGGTTTTTAGCCACAAGCCTTCGAGCACCGCCAGGTAACTCGCCAGGCCAATGGTGATAGCCGGGAAAAGGATGTGAAAGGACACGGTAAACGCGAACTGAATTCGGGCGAGATCTAGAGCCTCTAATCCGAACATAGTGCTTCCTCTGTCAGGTATTCCGGCGTCAGGCGATGGGCCTTGGCGCCAACTGCCCCCACGGTAGTTGAGTGTGGCTAGTTGGAATTGTTCTAAAAATTTCACAACGCAGGGAATTCGGCCGTCTGGCCCACCGTTGCAAATGAAACTATTGATCCAGATCAACGGCTGCCTGAAAGGATAGTCCTGAAAGGCTTGCGCAGGTGTGTGGTTCATTGCCGCAGATCAGTTGTGGACTGTTTTATGCGCCCCAAAACGGTGCACTGCACGACGATGATCGAGGGCCTTGTAACCTGCAGTTACAAACTGATGATAACCTGCAGCGTCGCTTTCCTCGCCGAGGCTCTGTTTCGCCGATGTCAGACCAACCGCCGTTGCTGTTGCGCCACCACCGCCCTTTCCTCGCGTTCTGGTTGGCACGTGTCTGCACCGCCAGCGGCTTCCAGATGCTCACCGTGGCCATCGGCTGGCACTTGTATCAATTGACCGGCAACGTCCTCGATCTTGGCCTGGTCGGCCTGGTCGAATTTGCGCCTCGGGTGCTGTTCATGCTGCACACCGGGCACGTCGCCGACCGCTATGATCGACGTCGCGTCGCCGCCCTGTGCCAGAGTGCTCAAGCCCTGGTCGCCCTGGCCCTGGTCATCACCAGCAGCACCAGCAATGTCAGCCGCGAACTGATCTTCATCCTCGCCTTTCTGTTGGGAAGCACTCGCTCCTTCGAAATGCCAGCGACCCAGGCGCTGCTGCCTAACGTGGTGCCCGCCACGCTGTTCCCCCGCGCAGTAGCGGCCTCTGCCTCGGCTATGCAAGCGGCAACCATTGTCGCGCCGGCGGTGGGAGGATTTCTTTATGCGTTCGGTAGTATCTGGGTCTACGGACCGACCGTTCTGCTCTACCTGATCGCCTGCCTGTTGACCCTGAGCCTCAGCGTACGCCCCCAGAGCCCACAACAAGGACGGGCGAGTCTGGAGTCGCTGCTGGCCGGAATCCGCTTTATCCGCAGCCGCCCGGACATCCTCGGCGCCATTTCCCTGGACCTGTTCGCGGTCCTGCTCGGGGGCGCCACGGCACTCTTGCCGGTGTTCGCCAAAGACATCCTGCTTACCGGCCCCTGGGGCCTGGGATTGTTGCGCTCGGCGCCTGCAGTGGGGGCGTTGTTGATGTCGGTGTGGCTGGCGCGCTTCCCGGTGGAGCGCAAGGTGGGGCGGGTGATGTTCACGGCGGTGGCGATCTTTGGCGTGGCAACTATCGCCTTTGGTCTGTCGACCTCGTTCTGGTTCTCATTGGCGGTGCTAGCGGTGCTCGGGGCAGCCGACATGATCAGCATGGTGATTCGCGGCGCTTTCGTGCAGTTGGAAACACCGGATGAGATGCGCGGCCGGGTCAGCGCCGTGAATGGGTTGTTCATCGGCGCGTCCAACCAGCTTGGTGAATTCGAATCGGGGGTAACCGCACATTGGTTTGGGACGGTACCGGCGGTGGTGCTGGGCGGAGTGGGAACGCTAGTGGTGACCGGCGTGTGGATCAAGCTGTTTCCGAGCTTGGCGGGGCGCGATCATATGCACAGTCGGCTGCGGGACTGACCCTTCGCTGTCACGCACGTAACTGCGCTGCCACCCGGTTACGCACCGCCCTACCCGCCACCTGCTCTACCAGCATCAAGGCAAACTCCAGCGCCGCTGCCGAGCTTTGCGCGGTGATGCAATTGCCATCCACCACCACCGGCTGATCAACAAAACTGCATCCAGACAGCTGCTGGCTGACATCCGGATGACAGGTCATGCGCCGCTGGCGCAATACACCAAAGGGCTGCAACGCCAGCGCCGGAGACTCGGCAATGGCGGCAAAGAAACCGCCGCTCTTGGCCTGCTCAGCTACCCGTTGCGCCAACGGCTGATGGGCAGCCATGTGCTGGGCACCTTGTTCACCACCCGGCAGCGCAATAAGCTCGAATGATTGGGCCAGGATGTCGACCAACATGCCGTCGGCGGTCAAACGCATGCCGCGCGCACAGGTCAGCATACGGCGGCCTTCGATACTGGCAACGACCACCTCTATTTCAGCGCGGCGCAGCACGTCGATCAGGGTTGCGCTCTGCAGGGCATCCACGCCTTCGGCGACTACGATCAGGGCTCTATGGGTCATGAACTGCTCTCCGCCGGGATATGCTTTAGAGCGTAGTCGCTCACAGCGGTAGGGTCATCTGGCGCTCGAAGCCTTTGCGGGCGCGGAAACCTTCGCCACTGACGATCCAGCCTGTGCCTTGGTACAACCCGAGGGCCGCCTGGTTATCCACATCCACCGACAATTGAAGACGGCCTACATCCGGCCACACGCGGCTTACCAGGCGCGGCAAAGCCGTCATAAAAAATCTTCCCAGCCCTTGCCCTTGATGGCGTCGATCCACCTGTAAAGCACTCAAGATGGCCGCATCAACCTCAGCCCAAGCCGGTAGAAACACCCCGCGCTGAAGCAGCAGGAACGCCTTTGGTACACCATCCACCAATACCACCACACCGCGCATGTCATCACCGTCGGTACTCAGCAGGATGTACAACGCACTGGATATATCCCCGGCAAACCGCCGTTGCTCGGGGTGCACCTCGATGTCTATCAGTTGGTCGCGCTGCGCCTGGCTCAGGTCGCGGTAGTCCGTCAACTGCACTGTTTTTTCTCGTATCAGGGTCAATGAAGGCATCGACGCGGAATCTGTCGATATCTGCAGTGTATCGCGACATTAATTACCGCTCGCCGAGCATGCTGGTATGATGCGCGGCTTTTTTCCGACCCAATCAAATTCCACAAGCCGTCTGGTACGGTCTGTGCTTTGCTGAGGGGGTCGATACATTCACGGCGCCGGGGCGCGCCACGGGGAGCAGGCATGCTGGAAAGGCTGTTTCAACTAAAAGCACACGACACCAATGTCCGCACCGAAATACTCGCGGGCGTGACCACCTTCCTGGCCATGGCCTATATCCTGTTCGTCAACCCGAGCATTCTCGGCGAAACCGGCATGGACAAGGGCGCGCTGTTCGTCGCCACCTGCCTGGCAGCGGCCATCGGCTCGACGACCATGGGCCTGATCGCCAACTACCCGATTGCCCTGGCACCTGGCATGGGCCTGAACGCCTTCTTCACCTACACCGTGGTCCTGCACATGGGCCACACCTGGCAAGTGGCTCTGGGCGCGGTATTCATTTCGGCCGTGTTGTTCTTCCTGCTGTCGATCTTTCGTATCCGGGAATGGATCGTCAACAGCATTCCGCTGCCACTGCGTTCGGCTATTGCCGCCGGTATCGGCCTGTTCCTGGCACTGATCGCCCTGCACAATGCCGGTATCGTTGTGGATAACCAGGCGACTCTGGTGGGCCTGGGCGACCTCAAGCAACCCGCACCGATCCTCGCCACCCTGGGCTTCTTCCTGATCGTGGCCCTGGAAGCGTTGAAGGTCCGTGGCGCGGTGCTGATCGGCATCCTCGCAGTGACCGTGGCCTCGATCGGCCTGGGCTTCACCCCGTTCGCCGGCGTCGTCTCGATGCCACCGTCGCTGGCCCCGACCTTCCTGCAACTGGACATCAAGGGGGCCCTGGATGTCGGCCTGATCAGTGTGATCTTTGCCTTCCTGTTCGTTGACCTGTTCGACAACTCCGGCACCCTGATCGGCGTGGCCAAGCGTGCTGGTCTGATGCGCAAAGACGGTCACATGCCGAAAATGGGCCGCGCTCTGATCGCCGACAGTACCGCTGCTATGGCCGGTTCCCTGCTGGGCACCTCGACCACCACCAGCTACATCGAGTCAGCTGCTGGCGTGAGTGCGGGTGGTCGCACTGGCCTGACCGCTATCGTGGTTGCCATCCTGTTCCTGCTGGCGCTGTTCTTCGCGCCGCTGGCCGGAAGCGTCCCGGCCTTTGCCACCGCGCCAGCGCTGCTGTTCGTCGCCGTGTTGATGGCTTCGGGCCTGGCTGAAATAAACTGGGACGACGTCACCGAGGCTGCACCGGTGGTGATCACTGCCCTGGCGATGCCGCTGACCTACTCGATCGCTAACGGCATCGCCTTCGGCTTCATTTCCTGGACCGCGATCAAGCTGCTCTCCGGCCGTCACCGTGACCTCAACCCGGCGCTGGTGATTCTGTCGATCCTGTTCGTCATCAAGCTAGGCTGGTTCAACGCATGAGTGCTGTCTTAGACCCTTCGGCCTACACCCAACAGCTCGACGCCAAGGCCGCGCGCCTGCGTGAGCTGTTGGCACCCTTCGACGCCCCCGAGCCTGCGGTGTTCGATTCGCCACGCGAGCACTACCGCCTGCGCGCCGAGTTCCGTCTGTGGCGTGAAAACGAACAGCGCTTCTACGCAATGTTCGCCCCGGGCGAGAAACACACGCCGATCCTGATCGAAGACTTCCCCATCGCAAGCCTGCGCATCAATCAACTGATGCCGCAGCTCAAGGCCGCCTGGCAAGCCAGCTCAGCGCTGAGCTTCAAGCTGTTCCAGGTCGAGTTTCTGACCACCTTGGCTGGCGATGCGATGATCACCCTGTGCTATCACCGCCCGCTGGACGAGCACTGGGAAGCCGCTGCGCAACAGTTGGCGAGCGACTTGGGTGTGAGCATCATCGGCCGCTCCAAGGGCAAGCGAGTTGTGATCGGTCGCGACTATGCCGTTGAAGAACTGCAGATTGCCGGGCGCAACTTCCGCTATCGCCAGCCCGAGGGTGCCTTCACTCAACCGAACGGTGCGGTGAACCAGAAAATGCTCAACTGGGCTTATGAAGCCCTGGGTGAGCGCCAGGACGATCTGCTTGAGCTGTACTGCGGCAACGGCAATTTCACCCTGCCGCTGGCGACCCGCGTACGTAAGGTGCTGGCCACCGAGATCAGCAAAACCTCAGTCAACGCGGCACTGCATAACCTTGACGACAACGCGGTGGGAAACGTGCGTCTGGTACGCCTGTCTGCCGAAGAGCTGACCGAAGCGCTGAATGAAGTGCGCCCGTTCCGGCGCCTGGAAGGCATCGACCTGAAGAGTTATCAGTTCGGCAGCGTCTTCGTCGACCCACCACGCGCAGGCATGGACCCGGATACCTGCGAGCTGACCCGGCGCTTCGACAACATCCTGTACATCTCCTGCAACCCGGAAACCCTGGCGGCGAACATCGCGCAGTTGCATGACACACACCGCATCGAACGCTGTGCGTTGTTCGACCAGTTTCCGTACACGCATCATATGGAAAGCGGCGTGTTGTTGGTTCGGCGCTAAGCCTGTTTTAGGTGGGTGCCAGCCTTGCAGGCGATGAAGTCCGCAGTTTCAGCTGTTTGCGGTGTCTTTATCGCTGGCAAGGCCCGCTCCCATAGTTGGCCAGCTCAGCGGCACCCAGGTTTCAGCTCAACCCTGAACACATCAGCAAGGGCACCCTCTGATCCTCATCGGTCAATGCCCCATGGTGGCCTCGCCACTGGCTGGGGTGCTTTTCCACCTCACTGCGGATAATCCCGCCAGCGCCGGTGGGCACCACGATCAGGTCGCCAATCCGTGCTTCGGCATGGCTCAGTAGCACATCACCAAACAACCCTGCGGCAATTGCCTGGGATTTGCTCCAGACTTTGTAAACATCCCCCAAACGGTTCTGCCAACGCTCATGCACGCGATCTTGTTGGTGCTCGTGGGTGTACAGGTAGCGTGCACGGATATCTCCGGCAATCGCCCGCACCCCCTCCTGCAGTGCTGAATCGAGGTCGAAGTCACGCACCTGCGCAGGGTCCAGGGCCAGCATGCCATGGTCGGCGATAACCATCAGTTGGACCCGCTCAGGCAGCGCCTGAGCAATGCTACGAGCCAAATGATCGGCAATTTCCAGTTGCTTGATCCAACCTTCGGAGCCTGGACCGAATAGATGGCCGGCAAAATCCAGGTCGCCGAAATAAGCGAAGCAGAAGGCCGCCTCGGGCCTGTCCAACGCCGCCTTAATCAAACCGGGATAAGCGTCATAGGCCGGTGCCGGAAGGATCTGTCCCGCCTTGTAGATCGCCTTGGTGAATGCTGAGTTGGCAAACCGTCCAAGCATCACCGTACTGATCGCTATGTTCTGCTCACTGGCCAGACTCCAGGCATCGGCTGGCACGATGAAAGATTCCGGCGCAGGTGCCGCGCCGGACGGGACCTCAGCTTGCAAAGCACTGGTGGTCCACGCCAACGGTGACAGTTCGGTCTGTGGGTCCAGGGCAAAACTGCAGCCGACGATGCCATGGGCACCACTTCCTAAGCCGGAGGTAACCGAGGCCAGACTGGTTGCAGTAGTGGCCGGAAAGCCAACGCGAAAATGCGAATCAGCCTGCATTAATGAAGCAAGAAAGGGCGCGTGCTTGGCGTAAGACTGCAACAGGCTCCAACCCAGGCCGTCGATCAACAGCAAGCAGGTCGCCGAGGAGCGATCAAACCGGAAACTATTGCGAAAGCCTTGGCCACCAAGGCCGGAAAAAATCGACTGGGTCAGGCTGGCCAAACCTGGCCAGGTTTCGCCCATCGACTGCAGGTCGTTCTGAGGCATTGCCATGTCTCCTTCCGTGGTCAAGTGCAAGCAACAGGTGTAGCACAGGCTGTGCGATCAGCGCACAGAAAAGCTGTCGGGGTGGTGATCATCGATTGACCGAATTAACTGAACGGTACATTTTCAACGGAAGCTTTTTCCCAAGAACAACAATGGAGTTTCCCCATGAATCCGGCCCCCTCTTCCGGCATTCTCGCCGGGCTGATCGGTGCAGGCATCCAAGCCTCGCGCACCCCGGCATTGCATGAACATGAAGGTCACGCCCAAGGCCTCAACTACTTGTACCGGTTGATCGACCTCGATCAGTTGAAACTCGACAGCAGTGCCCTGGAGCAACTGCTTAGCGCTGCCGAATCCATGGGGTACACCGGGCTGAACATCACGTTCCCCTGCAAGCAGGCAATTCTGCCGTTGCTGGACGAACTGTCCGCTGAGGCCCGTGCCATTGGTGCGGTCAATACCGTGGTACTCAAGGATGGCAAACGTACTGGCCACAACACCGACTGCCTGGGTTTTGCCGAAGGCTTTCGCCGTGGCTTGGCTGATGCGCCGCGCCGTCAGGTAGTGCAGATGGGGGCTGGTGGCGCTGGCGCTGCAGTGGCCCATGCGCTACTGGCAGAAAAGGTTGGTCAGTTGACGGTATTCGATGTCGAAGTGGCGCGGGCCCAGGCGCTGGTGGACAACCTCAATGCGCACTTTGATGGCGTTCGGGCCCGTGTCGGCCACGACTTGGCCAGCGCTCTGGGTGAAGCCGACGGGCTGGTCAACACCACCCCTATGGGCATGACCAAACTGCCAGGCATGCCGGTGCCTAAGGCCCTGCTCAGGGCTGACCTATGGGTGGCAGAGATTGTCTACTTCCCGCTGGAGACCGAACTGCTGCGTGAAGCTCGAGCCCTCGGTTGTCGGACCCTGGATGGCTCGAACATGGCGGTGTTTCAGGCGGTAAAGGCGTTTGAGCTGTTCAGCGGTTTGACCCCGGATGTGTCACGGATGCTGACGCACTTCAGGCAAATGGGCGACTGATACAGCGTCGAAGCCGCAGCCAATCGGCTGCGGCTTCGAAACGTTCAATCAGACCTGCAAAAATTTCAACACCGACTCGCAAATCATCTCGCGGTGCCGCGTCTTGAGCGCCGCATCCTCGAAATCGACCTGGAAGATCTCGCCAAAGGTATTGCGGTTCGACACCCGATAGAAGCAGAACGAACTGATCAACAAGTGTACATCCAGCGCTTCCAGCCCCTGACGGAACACGCCTTCAGCCGCCCCGCGACGCAGAATCTCGTCCAGCGCGATCAGCACAGTCTTGTTCATCGAGCGGATAGCCGAGGAACGCTTCACGTACTCGCCGTGGTGCATGTTCTCATTGCAGACAATACGCACGAAGTCGACGTTACGATCATGGTGATCGAAGGTGAATTCCACCAACCGACGAATGCCCTGGCGCGGTTCAAGCTCAGCCAGGTGCAGGCTGCTCTCGGTATTGCGAATATCACCGTAGAGCTTCTCCAGCACCTCGACGTACAACTGCTCCTTGCTGTTGAAGTAGTAGTAGATCATGCGCTTGGAGGTCTGGGTGCGCTCGGCGATGGCATCGACCCGGGCACCTGCAAGCCCCTGCTGGACGAACTCGCTGATTGCCGCCTGAAGAATGTTTTCGCGGGTCTTTTCCGGATTGTTCTTGCGACCCTTGCGCGTCACCGCTTCAGGGGCGGCGCAGAGTGCTGGAGTAGTGGTCATACGGGACTCGTGGCCAACGGTTAACCCGGTGATTATGAGCCCCGGGGGATAAGGAAGAAAGCCTGCCTGCCGCGCCACTACAAACGAGCCTGCGCCGGAGCCCCCGCACGGGCTTTAGCCATAGCTGCCAGACGAACTGCGACGTTCGCTGCACCATAACCGCTATAACCATTGCGCCGCTGCAAGACTTCGAAGAAAAAGCGCTCCTCGAACGGCTCGGTGTACACATGAAACAACTCGCCACCTTGGGCATCACGGTCATAGAGCACGTTGTAATAGGCCAGTTCGCTAAGGAACTCGTCGTCAAAATCAAAGCGTGCGGCCAAGTCGTCGTAATAGTTGAGCGGGATATCGAGCAAGGCTACCCCAGCCTCTTTGGCCTGCTTGACCGCCGCAAAGATGTCATCGCACTCGAAGGCGATGTGATGCACACCCGAGCCACGGTAATGCGATAGCGCGTGAGCAATGGCAGTGTTGCGGTTTTCCGAGATGTTCAGCGGCAAGCGAATGGAGCTGCATCGGCTGCGCAACGCCCGGCTCTTGACCAGACCATAGGGGTCAGGCAGCACCACTTCGTCATCAGCCGTGAAGTCCAGCAGGCTTTTGTAGAACAGCGCCCAACTGTCCAGGCCATCGGCCGGCAAGGCCAGGGCCATGTGATCAATGCGTTTGAGGCCCAGGCTGTTGCCTGATGCCTGCATCAGGCTGAAATCGGTATCGTAGATAGTACGGCCTTCAGCGTCCTGATCAACCAGATAGATCAAGCTACCATCCGGCGCACGCACCGCCGCCAGTTCACGCTCATTGGGGCCGACCAAGCCACGGTAGGGCTGGCCATGGAATGCCACGGCGCGAGCCAGTGCCTGGCTGCTGTCCTTGACCCGAATGGCGGTGGCGCACAAGGACGGGCCATGGCTTTCAAAAAAATTGTGGGCAAAGGAATAGGGTTCAGCATTGAGAATCAGGTTGATATCACCCTGGCGCAACAAGCTGACATTCTTCGAGCGATGCACGCCGGCACGGCTGAATCCCAGGCGTTCCAGCCAGTTACTCAACTTGGCCCCGAGGGCATCATCCACGGCAAACTCAAGAAACTCGATGCCGTCGCAAGCACTGGCCGCCGGTGGAGCAAATAGCAGGTCATCCAGCACCTGCCCTTGCTGCTCAAGCCGTTGGCGGGTCTTCTCCTCAAGGTACAGCAGCGAACGCAGGCCGTCGGCGGCATTGGCCCGCGGTGGCGCGGCGCGGAAGCCATCGTTGAAGATTTCCAGTGACAACGGCCCACGGTAGCCGCTGGCCAGAATCGGTGCCAAAAAGCCCGCCAGGTCGAACTCGCCCTGCCCAGGGAAGCAGCGAAAATGCCGGCTCCACTCTAGTACATTCATGGCCAGCAACGGCGCATCAGCCATCTGCACGAAGAAGATCTTGTCCCCGGGAACCTGAGCGATATCACGTGGATCGCCCTTGAGCGACAAGGTATGGAAGCTGTCGAGGATCATTCCCAGGCTTGGGTGATCAGCGGCCTGGACGATGTCCCAGACCTGCTCCCAGGTGTTGACATGTCGGCCCCAGGCCAATGCCTCGTAGCCGATGCGCAAATTGCGGGCCCCGGCGCGTTCGGCCAGCAAGCGCAGGTCGTCGACCAGTATCTGGCGTTCGCCCAGCGAGTCAGCCGCAACGTTACTGCACACCAGCACCAGATCGGTGCCCAGTTCCTGCATCAAATCGAACTTGCGCTCGGCGCGATCCAGGTTGCGCGTCAGACGATCACGACGGCAGCCTTCGAAGTCACGAAATGGCTGGAACAGGGTGATTGCCAGGCCCAGGTCGGCGCAGCGTTGGCGAATTTCCCGTGGGCTGCCCGCGTAATAGAGCAAGTCGTTCTCGAAGATTTCGACGCCATCGAAACCCGCCGCAGCAATGGCTTCGAGTTTTTCAGGCAAGGTACCGCTCAAGGACACTGTGGCAATCGAACGCTGCATTTTTATGGCTCCGATGGGTAGGCAAAACCCGGATGCTGCGATTATTGGCGGTGAACACTTTTTGCTCAATTAAAAAGGTACTAACCGGTTAGTTTTGTGTTCGATTATCGCCCATAATAGCGTTCAACGAATTGACCCTTTTTTGACCACAGGCGCACCATTTCGACACGGGGCAGTGTTGCTCGACGAGTCAAAAGCTCCTCGAGCCCTGCCGATTCAATCGACCGCCAAGCACCCCGGCGTCCTTAGCGTTGCGTCACCAAGGCTTGACCCATAAACATAAAAATACGGGTAACCCTCCCATGATCCACTCGCACAGCACCCGCATGGCCCAGCCGCTGGCCAGCACCCCGCACGCCGGCATCGGCGACAAGATTCGTGGCGCCATGGCTGTCGGCAAGACCCGTTGGGTCATGCTTGCCCTGGTGTTCTTCGCCACCACCTTGAACTACATCGATCGCGCCGCCCTGGGCGTCATGCAGCCGATTCTGGCCAAGGAAATGAGCTGGACGGCGATGGATTACGCCAACATCAACTTCTGGTTTCAGGTCGGCTATGCCATCGGCTTCGTCCTCCAGGGCCGGCTGATCGACCGTATCGGCGTCAAACGCGTGTTTTTCTGCGCCGTGCTGCTCTGGAGCCTGGCTACCGGAGCCCATGGTCTGGCCACCTCGGCGGTCGGCTTCATGGTCTGTCGTTTCATTCTCGGCCTGACCGAAGCCGCCAATTACCCCGCCTGCGTCAAGACCACCCGGCTGTGGTTCCCGGCCGGCGAACGAGCGGTGGCCACTGGCATCTTCAATGCCGGGACCAACGTCGGGGCGATGTTTACCCCGATGCTTCTGCCATTGATTCTCACCGTTTGGGGTTGGCAGGCCGCGTTCATGGGCATGGGTTTCCTGGGCCTGGTGTGGGTCGTGTTCTGGGGCCTGAAGTACTTCAATCCAGAAGACCATCCAACGGTCAGCAAAGCAGAACTGGCCTACGTGCAGGGTGAAAAGGAACCCGAGCAGGCCCGCGTGCCCTTCTCACGCATCCTGCGCATGCGCGGCACCTGGGCCTTCGCCCTCGCCTATTCGATGACCGCGCCAGTGTTCTGGTTCTACCTTTACTGGCTGCCGCCGTTCCTCAATCAGCAGTACAACCTGGGCATCAGCGTGACCCAAATGGGTATTCCGCTGATCGTCATCTACCTCAGCGCTGATTTCGGCAGCGTTGGTGGCGGCATTCTCTCGTCGTTCCTGATCGGTCGCGGCATGGCCCCGGTCAAGGCCCGGCTGCTGTCGATGTTGCTGTTCGCGCTGACTATCATCAGCGTGATCTTTGCCGCTGGCGCCAGCAGTTTGTGGGTCGCAGTGCTGGCCATTTCCCTGGCGATCGCCGCGCACCAGGCCTGGACCGCCAACATCTGGAGCCTGGTGATGGACTACACGCCCAAGCACATGATGAGCACCGTGTTCGGTTTTGGCGGCATGTGTGCGGCCATTGGTGGAATGTTCATGACTCAACTGGTCGGCTACATCCTGACGACCACCAACAATAACTACACGGTGCTGTTCACCATGATCCCGGCCATGTACTTCATTGCCCTGATCTGGATGTACCTGATGGCCCCGCGCAAGGTGCCGAAAGTCGAAGCTTAACGGCGCCGCTGCAACCAGGCGGCGCCCAGGCCGCTCAGGCAGATCAAAGCAATCCCGACCAGCCCGGCCATGTCCGGGCTGTGTCCGAACAGCACCAGGCCGAGTATCCCGGCAAACACGATCTGACAGTAACTGAACGGCGCCAACATCGCCGGTGGCGCATGCCGGAAAGCCTGGGTCAGAAACAGGTGCGCGGTCATCCCACAGGTGCCCAGCGCTACCGCCATCAGGCCATGGACCAGGCTTGGGGTTTGCCAGAACATCGGCACGATAGCGCTCATCACCAAGGTGTTGAGCAAGCCGGTGAAGAAGTTGCTGGTGGTCGGGCTGTCGGTGCCGCTGAGCATACGCGTCAGCAACTGGTAGAAGCAGAAGCACAAGGCCGAACCGAACGGCAGCAACACAGCCGGGGTAAATAATGCCCCGCCTGGGTGAATGATCACCGTCACCCCGACGAAACTCACCAACACCGCCACCCACTGGCCACGGGTAACCTTCTCGCCCAACAACGGCAACGACAATGCCGTAACCAACAGCGGTGCAAGGAAGTTGACTGCCGTGGCTTCGGCGAGCGGGATGTATTGCAAGGCGGTGGTGAACAGCAAACTCGTGCCCAGCAAACACAGGGCCCGTAACGCCTGCAGACCCGGCCGTCGAGTGCGCAACACACGCAACCCGGACTGTGGCAGGAAGATCACCATCATCAGCAGGGTGTGCACCAGGTAGCGCGCCCACACCACCCAGAGAATCGGATAGAACCCCGCCAGGTATTTGGACAAAGCGTCATGGCTGGCAAACAGAAAGGTCGCCAGTACCACCAGGGCGATGCCTCTGAGCGGTTGGCTGACAGCGTCGAGCGCAGTGGAGCGGGACATGGTGTAGGGCTCGCAGGTTCAGAGCTGGCAGAGCAGCTGGCGGGTCTTGTCCAGGGCCATCTGCGCCCGTTGCAGGGCGCTAACGCCCTGTTCATAAAGCTGACGGGTGGGAATCTCCAGACTCAAGGCGATATCCTGCGGCAGGGTACGCAGCAAACCGAGAAGATCGCAATCACCCTCTCCGGGAAAGCGTCGCTCATTGCGCGCCTGGCGCAGAATCTCGGCCATATCGTCTGGTCGCGGCCCAGCCACATCGCACAGTTGCGCGTAGCGTAGTCGGGAGCTCGGTACCTGGCGCAGTTCATCCAGCGACGAGGCCGAACGGTCAAAGTGAAAGGCATCGACCAGCACACCGCCGTTATCGCGTCCGGCCTGCTCAACGATGTGCCAGGCCTGGGTCAGGTTCCTGGCATCGGTCCAAGGCATGAACTCCAGGTGCGGGTGCAAACCGTATTGGGCGGCCAAATCGCAGAGTGCGGCAAAATTATCGGTCTGGCGCTGCTGATCCGGGTCGTTGCCAGCAACCAAGAGCTCGCTGGCGCCAAATTCGGCGCCCACCGCCAGCAAGGCGTCGAAGTCGGCGACGTGGGTCTCGGGTTCGAGTCGCAGGATCTCCACATCCAACACCCGGATGCCGGTATCACGCAGGCGCGCGGCAGTCTGGCGCCGCAGCCCGGCATCCGCCACCAGCGGGAAGTGATATTCCTCAGGCGTCGCCGGCTGCAGACGCAGGCCGACATGGCTATAGCCAGCCCGGGCGGCAACTTCGACCATTTCCACTGGCGACAGCTCGAGTACCGTCAGGGCAGCGAGGGACATCACGCGTTGACTCATTGTTGTTATCTCAGAAGTGGGCATTGAAATATTTAGAACTCAGTTCTAATTTCAATGCAAGCAAAAACAGCCCCGCCGTGCCCCCGCTTTGTTGGGCAAGCTGAAATCGCTGATGTTTCTAGACGAACAATTCTGACGCTGGGCTCGCTGCCGACAACTCCGCTGCCGCCGCCAGCAACACCGGCGCCAGTTCATGCATGCGTACCTCGCTCATGCGCGCACTAGGCCCGGCAACGCTGAGCACGCCCACCGCATGCCCATCCAGCGGGTGACGCACCACTGCAGCCAGAGCCGAGGTGCCAACCGCCGAGCTCTCCACAACCCAGGCATAACCATGCTCTCGGGCGATACGCAGACGTTCCAGTAACTCAGCATTGGATGCCGGTGCATTGGGGCCGAACGCTTCACGCTTGGCGATCCCCTGGCGCTCCACCAACAGCAAAGCCTGGGCATCGCTGAGACTGGACAGCCAGGCATGCCCGGAGGCGGTGTAGAACAAGGGGGCGTCGCGGCCCATGTCAGGGTCGTAACGCAGACCCGAGCGGGCACCTTGAGCCTTGGCGATCCAGGTCTGCCGGTCACCGTCGATGACCCCAAGGCGGACCAGTTCACCGGTCTGCTGGGCTAACTGGTCGAGGATCGGCTGAACGACGTCGGCACCGCTGCTAGCCAGGTAACGGAAACCCATGGCCACCAGGCGAGTGTTCAAATGATAGCGGCTGCTTTCCGAGTTCTGCCGCACATAGCCCAGGCGCATCAGTTCGGCGAGCATGCGGTGAGTGGCGCTTTTGGGAATATCCAGCTCTTCGGCCAGCGTCTGCAAGGGCAGCCCGCGCGGTTCACTGGTGAGGCGTTCGAGGAGGCTGAAAGCGCGTTCGATCTGACTGCCGGCCATGGTCATGGTCCCTGAAATTTGTGCCGATTCTAAAGAGCCACGAGCAAAGCGCAAATCACTGTCCGATCTTCGCCCACTTTGTCACCTGAGCACGTGGCCAGACGACAACTCGAATCATAGAATATGGAATTCTGTTCCAGAATATAACAAAACTCATTGTTCGAGGAGACACTGCCCATGGCTGTCGATACCCCAACATCCTCGCGGGTGGATTGCGATGTACTGGTCATCGGTTCCGGTGCTGCTGGTTTGGCCGCAGCGGTAACCGCCGCCTGGCATGGGCAAAAAGTCATTGTCGTGGAGAAAGAGCCGGTGTTTGGCGGTGCCACCGCCTGGTCCGGTGGCTGGATGTGGGTGCCGTGCAACCCGCTCGCACAACGTGCCGGAATCATTGAGGATCGCTCACAGCCACGCACATACCTTGAGCACGAGCTGGGCGAGCGTTTTGATGCTCAGATGATCGACGCATTCCTTGAAGCGGCGCCGAATATGGTGTCGTTCTTTGAGCGCCACACCGCGCTGCAATTTGCCGACGGCAACGGTATCGCCGACATCCATGGCAACACCCCGGGCGCTGGCACCGGTGGACGCTCGGTGATCGCCGCACCCTATGACGGGCACAAGGTCGGCAAGCTGCTCAAGCGTCTGCGCAAAACCATGCGGGAGACCTCGTTCCTGGGCATGCCGATCATGGCAGGCAAGGATTTGAGTGCGTTTCTGACCCTGACCCGCTCCTGGCGCTCGTTACTGCACGTAAGCCAGCGTCTGGCTCGTCACATGCTTGACCTGGCCGTGCACGGTCGGGCCCTGCAGTTGGTCAACGGCGTAGCATTGGTCGCGCGGTTAGCCAAGTCGGCAGAGGAGCTGGGCGTGCTGCTGTGGGAGTCAGCTCCCGCTCGGTCATTGCTCGAAGACCAAGGCCGGGTGAGCGGCGCTGTAATCGAGACCTGCCGTGGCCTGATCAGCGTTCACGCAAGCAAGGCCGTGGTGTTGGCCGCCGGTGGTTTCGCCAATGACATTGAACGGCGCAAGGCCCTGTTCCCTCGTACGCCCACCGGGCTTGAACACCTGGCCCTGCCGCCGTTGGGCGCCAACGGAGATGGTTTGCGCCTTGGGGAAAGTGCCGGTGGACAAGTAGCAGATGACCTGCACAGCGCTGTGGCTTGGGCGCCAGTCTCGCGGGTCGCCCACAAAGATGGCAGCGCTGGGCATTTCCCGCACATCATCGAACGTGCAAAACCCGGCATCATCGGGGTGCTGGCCAACGGCAAACGCTTCGTCAATGAAGCCGACGGTTATTTCGATTATGTCAGCGCCATGGTTGCCCAGGCGCCAGGTGACAAGGTTGAGTCCTGGCTGATCTGCAGCCGTGCCTTCCAGCGCCGTTATGGCCTGGGTATCTCTCGGCCGTTTCCGCTACCGGTGCAGCCGCTCATCGACTCTGGCTACCTGAAAACCGGCAATAGCATCGAAGCGCTGGCGCAGGCCTGCGGTATTGACCCACAAGGCTTGAGCGCCACGCTGGCCGAATACAATCGCCATGCTCGTAACGGTGAAGACCCGCAATTCGGTCGCGGCTCGACCCCTTACAACCGCAAACAAGGCGATGCCTTGCACGGGCCGAACCCTTGCGTAGCACCGATTGAGCAAGGTCCGTTCTATGCGGTGAAGGTCGAGCCAGGTAGCTTTGCGACCTTCGCCGGGCTCAAGACCAATGAACACGCCCAGGTTTTGGATAACCAGCGCCTACCCATTGCCGGCTTGTATGCAGTGGGTACCGACATGGCCAGCATCATGGGCGGGCATTACCCGGCGGGAGGGATCAATCTGGGGCCAGCGGCGACGTTCGGCTACATCGCCGGGCGGCATATTGCTGGAGTCACTGAGTACGAGTAGTCAAACAACACTTTTGGGAGCCTGGCCAGCTCCCAAAAGGACGCAAACCCCCTCACCCTCAGAAATCGAAGAACACCGTCTCGCCTTCGCCCTGAATGCGAATGTCAAAGCGATAAGCCAGCTTGCCATCTACCTCACAGCGTGTTGCCACCAGGGTTTGACGACGCTGCGGTTGCTCGATCAGGTTGAGCACCGGGCATTTGGCATTGGCCTCGGCTTGATCATCAAAGTACAGGCGGGTCTGCAGGTGGATATTGATGCCACGGGCAAACAGGCTGACGTTAATGTGCGGCGCCATCGGCACGCCAGCGGCATTGTTGACCACACCCGGTTTGACGGTGTGCAGCGTCCACTCACCGGCGTCGAAAGTGGTGGCAGTACGGCCAAAGCTGTTGAACGGCTTTTCCAGGTTGAAATCGTCCTGATACTGGCCATTGTGATCGGCCTGCCAGAACTCCAGGAACGAGTCGCGGACCAAATGGCCGTTGCCGTCGTAGACGTTGCCAAACACCAGAATGTGTTCGCCCGGTGCATCAGCCTGGGCCATACGGCTCCAGATTTCCTGGTCGCGGGTCGGGTTACCGGCGGCTTCCAGGGCCAGGCCGATGTGCACATAAGGACCGGCAGTCTGCGAAGGGGTTTCCGGCAGCAGTTCTATAGGCATGGGAATCCTCCTTAGCAATTTTCAAAGTGAGTTTTGCGCTGCCCGCGCAAAACGATGTCGAAGCGATAGGCCAGGCAGTCCATCGGGTTGGCATTGCTCATGTCCAGGCGTGCAATCAGGCTCTGCACGGCATCAGGGTTGGCAATCGACTTGACGATTGGGCACATCGGGATCAACGGATCGCCTTCGAAGTACAGCTGAGTGATCAGCCGGGTAGCAATCGACGGGCCACTGATCGACACGTGGATGTGCGCCGGACGCCAGTCGTTGGGGCCGTTGCGCCACGGATAAGGGCCAGGCTTGATGGTACGGAAGCTGTAATAACCTTCGCTGTCAGTCAGGGCACGGCCAACCCCACCGAAGTTCGGGTCCAGCGGCGCCAGGTAGCGGTCGTTCTTGTGACGGTAACGGCCACCCGCGTTGGCTTGCCAGATTTCTACCAAGGTATGCGGGATCGGCTTGCCGTACTGGTCGCAGACACGTCCGGCGAGGACAATGCGCTCACCGACCGGCAGCCCGCCGTTGTTGAAGTTGAGCAGCAGGTCATGGTCATGCTGGCCGAACTTCAAGTGCGAGAAGTCCGGGCCGGTGCTTTCGCTGATCGACTGGGGAATACTCACCAGCGCCTGACGCGGCGAACGGGCGATAGAGGTTTTGTAATCCGGGGTTAAGGCTTTCGGATGCCAGTTACGGTCACGGATAGCGAAGCGACTGTTGTCTTGCGCAGACATGCCGTTCTCCTGTCTTGGAATTATTGGAATGCCTGGGCGTGGCAGGCGAGCATGCAGTTTCCGGTATGACGGTGTGGAAGAACATTGAAAAGAACCCCTGCACGCATAACCAAATGGTTATGTAACGTGCAGGAATCTGACAGAGCGACGTCCGGTGAACTAATCTTTGGGCTCATGTTTCCAAGCTCGGAGAGCGCTCATGCAATGGCGAAAAGGCAGGCGTAGCGACAATGTGGTCGATGCCCGTGGCGAGGGTGGTGGCGGCATGCGCTTGGGCGGTGGCAAGGGCCTGAGCATCGGTGCGATCCTGTTGATCGTCGGCATTGGCTGGATCACCGGTCAAGACCCGTTGCAGATCCTCGGTCAACTGACCGGGCAAATGGACCAGCAGCAGACCGCCCCTGTCAGCACCGGTACCGGCAAGGCGCCACCGGCCAATGATGAGCAGGCTGAGTTCGTGGCCTCGATCCTCGGTGACACCGAAGACACCTGGAAGGCCATCTTTGCCCAGGCCGGCCGTCAATACAAAGACCCCAACCTGATTCTGTTCAGCGGCCAGATCAACTCGGCCTGCGGCTTCGCCTCCTCGGCGGTCGGCCCGTTCTATTGCCCGGCCGACCAGAAGGTCTACCTGGACATGAGTTTCTTCCGCGAAATGGAACAACGCTTCTCCGCCGCTGGCGACTTCGCCCAGGCTTATGTGATCGCCCACGAAGTCGGCCACCATGTGCAGACCCTGCTTGGCGTCTCGGCCAAGGTCCAGGCAGCGCGCCAGCGCGGTGAGCGCATGGAAGGCGATAACGGCTTGCTGGTGCGCCAGGAACTACAGGCCGACTGCTTGGCCGGCGTCTGGGCCTATCAAGCGCAAAAGCGCCTGAACTGGCTGGAGCCTGGCGATATCGACGAGGCCCTGAACGCTGCCAATGCCATCGGTGACGACCGCCTGCAGCAGCAGGGTCAAGGCAGGGTGGTCCCGGACTCCTTCACCCACGGCACTTCGCAGCAACGCCAGCGCTGGTTCAAGACCGGTTTCGCCAAAGGCGATATCAACCAATGCGACACCTTCGGGGCACGTTCGCTCTGAGCCGCCAAGCCTGCTGATCCGTGGCCAGTTGCCCCTTCAGCTGGCTGCGGAAAAGCCCTGTTACCGACCGCTGATCAAATTTGCTGAAAAAGCGTTTCAGCTCCGGCGCAAGCCGCCGATAAACCCTGCTCAGAACATCGGCTGGCCATCAACAAAAACAACCTTCCAGCGATACGGATCATGACGAACAACGTTCCTGGAGGGATTGCATGAATAGCTGGTTTGCCAACATCAGCATCAACCTGAAACTCGGCCTGGGCTTCGGCCTGGTGCTGCTGCTCACCAGCCTGCTGGCCCTGACCGGCTGGAACAGCATGGGTGGGTTGATCAACCGCAGCAACTGGATGAGCGACATTACCCAGCTCAACAGTGACCTGACCAACCTGCGCATCACCCGCTTGCAGTACATGCTGACCGGCGGTGACGATGCCGCTGCCGGCAATGTTCAGGTCAAGCTCAATGCCTTCAGCGAACAACAGCAAAAGTTGCTCAAGAGCTTCAAGAGCCCTGAGAACGTCAAGTTGCTCCAAGACCTGGGCCAAACCATCAGCGAGTATCAGGCATCCATCAATAAGATGCGCGCCGGTTACAAAACCAGCCTGGCCGCCCGGGATTCGATGAACCTGGCAGCCTCGCGCGCGATTGAACTGATTGACGCGATCAACGCCGATATCCTTGCCTTGCCCGAAGGCGATGCCAGCCGGCTGGAGCAGTTCCGCACCGTTACCCAAGTCAAGGAACAGCTGTTTCAGGTGCGTCTGGCTGTACGCAGCTACATTGCCGACATCAGCAGCGAGACCGAACAGTTGGCCCTGCGCCAACTGGATGGTGCGCTGGCTGAGATTGCCAGCCTGAACCGTCAGATGCCTAGCGAAGCGACGCGCATCAAGCAGTTTGAAAGCGCCGTGCTCGCGTATCGTGACGCCGTGCGCCAGTTCCGTGATGCCACCGCAGCTATCGCTGTGGCCCGCGAAGAGATGACCGTGCAAGGTGCCACCATCGTCAAGACCAGCGATGCGCTGTACACGATCCAGCTCGAACGCCGCGACAGCGAAAGCGCTCAGGCCCGCACCTTGCAGATCACCGCCACGCTGCTGGCCTTACTGGTAGGCATCCTCGCCGCAGTAATCATCACCCGTCAGATCACTCGCCCACTGCGCGAAACCCTGACCGTGGTGGAAAAAATCGCCGCCGGCGACCTGACCCACAACCTGCGCGTGACCCGCCGCGACGAACTGGGCGTACTGCAGTTGGGCATTCAGCGTATGGGCACTACCCTGCGCGAACTGATCAGCGGCATTCGCGATGGCGTCACCCAGATCGCCAGCGCTGCCGAAGAACTGTCAGCGGTGACCGAAGAAACCAGCGCCGGCGTCAACAGCCAGAAAGTCGAGACCGATCAAGTCGCCACGGCCATGCACGAAATGGCCGCCACCGTGCAGGAAGTCGCGCGCAACGCCGAACATGCCTCGGCTGCCGCCACCGACGCCGATTCACAAGCGCGTGCCGGTGATCAGGTAGTTGCCGAAGCAATCAGCCAGATCGAACGCCTGGCCGAGGAAGTCCACCGCTCTACCGAAGCCATGGGTCTGTTGCAGCAGGAAAGCCAGAAGATCGGCAGCGTCATGGACGTGATCAAATCGGTAGCCGAACAGACCAACCTGCTGGCCTTGAACGCCGCTATTGAAGCAGCCCGTGCCGGTGAAGCCGGACGTGGCTTCGCCGTGGTTGCCGATGAAGTGCGTGGCCTGGCCCAGCGCACGCAGAAGTCCACCGAAGAGATCGAAGAATTGGTCGCCGGCCTGCAGAGTGGTACTCAACAGGTGGCCAATGTCATGCTCGGCAGCCGTAATCTGACCGACAGCAGCGTTGAGCTGACGCGCAAGGCCGGTGCCTCGCTGGAAAGCATCACCCGCACCGTGTCGAACATTCAGTCGATGAACCAGCAGATTGCTGCGGCAGCGGAACAGCAGAGCGCGGTGGCTGAGCAGATCAGCCGTAGCATCATCAATGTCCGCGATGTATCGGAACAGACGGCGGCGGCCAGCGACGAGACGGCAGCCTCCAGCGTTGAGCTGGCGCGGCTGGGTAACCAGTTGCAGACCCTGGTCAGCCACTTCCGCGTGTGAGGCACTGAAAGCAGGGGCTGCTTTGCAGCCATCGCCGACAAGACCGGCTCCCACAGGCTTCAGCACTTGAGCTGATCCATTGTGGGAGCCGGTCTTGCCGGCGATAAGCTCACACTTACTTAACGACCTGCCCTACCCCACGCCCACGAGGGTCGGAAGCAGTTTCCAGGGCCGTACCCTTCACACGGATCGCCTGGATATCGCCCATCTCCCAACCCTGATCTTCCAGGGTGTAGCCCATCTTCTTCAGCTCATCCGCAACCTTGCCGGTCAACGGCGCATAAGCGTCGAAGTAGATGGTGTCCTTAGGCAGTAACTGGTGATGCACCCGCTGCGCCGCCACGGCTTTTTCCAGCGGCAGGTTGTAGTCGTACAGGTTGTTCAGTACCTGGAAGATCGAGGTGAAGATCCGCGAACCGCCAGGGGTACCTAGCACCAGAGTGACCTGACCATCACGAGTGACCAGGGTCGGGGCCATAGAGGAGAGCATGCGCTTGCCTGGCTCGATGGCATTGGCATCGCCACCGACCACACCGAAGGCGTTGGCCACACCCGGCTTGGAACTGAAGTCGTCCATCTCATCGTTGAGCAGGAAGCCCGCGCCTTTAACCACAACACCGCTGCCGTAATCCCAGTTCAGGGTGTAGGTGTTGCTGACCGCGTTACCCTGTTTGTCGACGATCGAGAAGTGCGTGGTCTGATGCGGCTCCAGGCCCGGACGGACTTTCTCGGTTTCCGAAATCGCCGTCGGATTGACCTCTTGGGCACGCTTGGCCAGATAATCCTTGGCGATCAACTTATCCACCGGCACGTTGGAGAACGCTGGGTCGCCCAGGTAATCGGCGCGGTCAGCGAACACGCGTTTCTCGATTTCCGCCAGCAGGTGAATGTAGCGCGCCGAGTTCAGGTCAACACCTTTGAAATCAGCAGCGCGGTTTTCCTTGATACCCAGCAGTTGCGCCAAGGCGATACCACCGGAACTTGGCAGTGGTGCGGTATAAACCATATTGCCGCGCCACTCGATGCCCATCGGCTCACGCCATACGGCTTTGTAATCCTTGAGGTCTTCTTTGCTGATCAGGCCCTTGTCGGCCTGCATCTGCGCCACCAGCAGGTCGGCGGTCTTACCTTGGTAGAACTCGCTGACACCCTTGTCGGCAATCCGCTCCAGGGTTTGTGCCAATTCCGGCTGCTTGAACGTCTCGCCGACTTTCATGCTGCCGAAGTAGTCATTGAAGTTGGTACTGTCCTTGAACAGGCCCAGTGCGTCTTCGCGGTACTGGTACTGCTTTGCCGCGATTTTGAAACCGTTCTTGGCATAGCCCACTGCTGGGGTGATCAGCTCGGCCCAAGGCAACTTGCCAAATTTCTGGTGCGCTTCCCACAACCCCATCACCGTCCCCGGTACACCCGCGGCACGGGAGCCGACCAGGCTCAGGTTTTCGATGATCTCGCCTTTTTCATCCAGGTACATGTTGCGGCTGGCGGCCTTGGGCGCCGTCTCGCGGTAGTCGAGGAAGTACGGCTTGCCATCCATGTACAGGGTCATGAAACCACCGCCGCCAATGTTGCCGGCTTCGGGGTACGTCACGGCTAGGGTGAAGGCGGTGGCGACTGCGGCGTCCACCGCGTTACCGCCTTTTTTCATTACATCGGCGGCTACCTGTGCAGCATATTGATCAGGTGCGGCCACCGCGCCACCTTCCAGGGTCACAGCGTAGGCCGATGAACTGGCGATTATCGCGGCACTCAGGCCCAGGGCTTGGAACATCACAACGCGCATGAGAGCTTCCTTGGTGTTGTTTTCGTTGAACAGCCATTAAGGCTTATGTCCGAAAACTAATCAAACACCGTAGGAAAAATCGCCGCGTACAGATAAATTCTGTCGCGGCGAGAGACTTCAACAGGCGTAGATCGCCAACTTGTGCTGGATGAAATCGAGAAAGCACTGAATGCGCAGGGCCAGTTGCGAGTTGCGGTAGTACACCGCATTGATCGGCTGGCGATAGCCGCTACTGTGCTCTGCCAGAATCACCTGCAAGCGCCCAGTGCGAATGTCTTCATGGGTCATGAAATGCGACAGGCAAACGATACCCTCGCCAGCCAACGCCAGCTCACGCAGGGTTTCGCCACTGGAGGCCGACAGGCTCGGGCGGATCAACAAACGATCACCCTCGATATGCCGCAGTGGCCAATGATTGAGGGTTTCGGTCTGGGTGAAGCCGAACAGCGAATGGGCGTGCAGATCTTCGACCCGCTCCGGCGTGCCATGGCGCGCCAGGTATTCGGGGCTGGCCAGCACGTTTAACGGACTGCAGCCGAGGGAGCGCGCATGCAGGCTGGAGTCGGCCAGTTCGCCGATGCGGATGGCAACATCTGTGCTTTGCTCGATCAGGTCGATGATCAAGTCACTGGTGTTGAGTTCCAGCTGGATCTGCGGGTACAACGCGCGAAACTCACCGACCCAGGGCACGATGGCGTGCAGCATGAACGGCAACGCAGCATTGATGCGCAGGCGCCCGGAGGGTATCTGGTGGTGCTGCGACAAGTGTTCTTCGAGCTCATCCATCTGCTGCAGGATCGACTTGGCCCGCTCGAAGAAGAAGCGGCCTTCTTCAGTGAGGTCCATACGCCGGGTGGTACGGTTGATCAGCGTTGTGCCGAGCTTGGTTTCCAGGCGCGACAGGGTCCGGCTGATCGCCGAAGGCGTCAGCCCGCCCTGTTCGGCGGCGGCGGAAATCGAGCCGCATTCGATCACCGAAACAAACACCTGCAATTCATCGGACCTGGCTTTCACGACTGTACCTCGGGATGGTCAACAGCCGTGATAGATAGCCGCTTGCCGTGGTCAACGCAAGGCTTCATCAGGCCTGGGCCTGGAAAACCTCGGCCAGGTGTTGCTCGTAGGCAGCCACCGCAGCCTCGACGTTCGGGCGCTTCATTACGTCCACCGCCAGGTAGGTCGGTAGGCCCGTCATGCCAAGAAACTGGTTGGCCTTGTGGAACGGGAAGTACACCGCATCGACACCTTTGCCTTCGAAGAAATCGCTCGGGTCATCAAAGGCCTGCTGTGGCGCATTCCAGGTCAGCGAGAGCATGTACTGCTTACCATGGATCAGACCACCGCTGCCGTACTTCTGCGAAGCATCGGAACGGGTGCGACCGTCGTTGGCGTAAAGGCTGCCGTGGCCGGCGGTGAAAACTTCGTCCAGGTACTGCTTCACGGTCCAAGGTGCGCCCATCCACCAACCGGGCATCTGATAGATGACGACATCCGCCCAGAGAAACTTCTCCACTTCTTCAGCGTTGTCATAACCGCCGTCGATGTAGGTGGTTTTGACGTCGAAACCGGCGCGATCAAGAAACGCCAGCGCGGCCTCGTGCAGGGTTTCGTTCAGACGGCCATCGGAGTGGGCGAATTTCTTACCACCGTTGAGCAGCAGGATCTTTTTCATGGTGTGCCTCATCTGGGTTCGATCCAAGGCCTGTCAGCCTGCGACCGAGTGAATTTGATGGCGGCAGAGTAGAGGTCGGAGTCGCGGGGAAAAAGCCGCAATGGGGCAAAATACATTTGACTAAAAAGCACGAATCTACTGCCTATTATTGCCTTAGAATCGATTCACCACTTCATTCAGAGGCTTCTTCATGAGCGAGCAATACGGCTTCATCCTCAAAGCCAAAACCCGTCCGGAAAAATCCGCAGCCTTCGAAGCGCTGTTTCGCGCCTACGTCGAGCCAAGCCGTCAGGAGCCCGGCTGCATCGAGTACCACATGCTGCGCGACAAGGAAGATCCGAGCCTGTTTGTGTTCTACGAGATCTGGGCCAGCAAGGCCGCGCTGGATGTGCACTCTGCCCTGCCGCATATGCAGCAGTTCTTCGAATCGCGCATGGACTACCTGGAACGCGACTTCGATATCCAGTTGATCGAGATGCTTAGTCCCTCTTCAGCTAGCCGCTGATCAACAAATGCGCGCCGAGCAGGGCCAAGCCAATAAAGAAGCAGCGCTTGAACACCGCGGCACTGATGCGTTGACGCAGCCATTGACCGCAAAACATGCCCAGCAGTGCCGGCGCCAACACCAGCAAAGACGCGCCCAGGGCTTGCGCGCCCAGTGCGCCTTGGCCCGCCAGGCCGAGCGCCAGGGCCAGGGTCGAGACGGTGAATGACAGGCCCAGGGCCTGAACCATCTCATCGCGGTTCAGGCTCAAGCTCTGCAGATAAGGCACCGCTGGAATCACGAAGACCCCGGTGCAAGCCGTGACCAGCCCAGTGCTCAGTCCGCATACCGGCCCGAGCCAGCGCTGATGCGCAGCTGCCAGGCTCAATCCTCGACCAAACAGACCGTACAGCGCATACACCAATAGCGCGCCCCCCAACGCCTGGGCCGCCAGTTCGCCACTGTTGATGCCCAGCCAGGTGCTGCCCAACAGGGTGCCGATAAAGATCATCACCTGCATTGGCCATAGCCTTTTCAGCAAGGCCCGCAAGTGCCCACCGGCCGCCAATTGCCAGAGGTTGGTCAAGGTCGACGGTACGATCAGCAACGCCGCAGCCTGCGCAGGCGACATAGCCAGACCGAGCAGGCCCATGGCAATGGTCGGCAGGCCCAGGCCGATTACCCCCTTGACCGCTCCAGCCAGCAAAAACGTCACGATCACCAACAGCGACAGTGCCGGCCCAATTTCCTGATAGAAGCCTAGTAATGTAGTCATGGCGCTATCCTGCACCTCGATACTCAGAGTGAAAATCTGCCATATACTCAGCCAGACTATTGTTCAGGCAGAGGCTGATGCATTTCGATCTGATTGACCTGCGCCTGTTCCAGCACACGCTGGACTGCGGCAACATCACCGCCGGTGCCCAGCGCAGCCACCTGTCGTTGCCGGCTGCCAGCGCACGCATCCGCGCCATGGAGAGCTCACTGGGCACGCCCCTGCTCGAGCGCAACCGCCGAGGTGTACAGGCCACGCCCGCCGGGCAGGCACTGCTGCAGCATGCACGGTTGATTGCCCAGCAGGTCGAACGCCTGCAATTCGACCTGGCGCAATACGCCCAAGGTCTGCAGGGTCAGGTGCGATTGCTGTGCAACACGGCAGCACTGAGCGAATACCTGCCGGAACTGCTCGCTGGTTTTCTCGAGCAGTACCCGGCCATCAACATCGACATCCACGAGCTACCGAGCCTGCGTATCGTCCAGGCCATCACTCAGGGCGTGGCGGATATTGGCATCGTCTCCAGCGCCGTGACCTGTGAACACCTGCAGACCCTGCCGTTTCGCGACGATCCACTGATGCTGATCATGCCCCCCACTCATCCTCTGGCCTACCATGCCAGCCTGCGTTTTGCCGACACCCTCGGTCATGGCTATGTCGGCCTGCAAGCGGACAGCGCCTTGGCCCTGCACCTTGAAGAACAGGCCCTGCACTTGGGACAGCGCCTGCAGGTGCGCGTGCGTGCCGACGGTTTTGACGGCGTGATCCGCATGGTCGCCCATGGTGCCGGCCTGGGCATCGTGCCGCTGGCAGCCGTGCAGCGTTGGCAGGGCGTACTGACGCTGCACAGCCTGGCCCTCGGCGAGCCTTGGGCCAAGCGCCAGTTGCGCCTGTGCAGTCGTGACTTTTCCAGCCTGCCTGGGCATGCGCGCACCTTGCTGGAATGTTTGAGTGCCAGCGCTGTTGCTCCGGCAGGTGCAATCCACCGACAATCGCCCCCGCGCACCTAGCTGTTGCTGCACTGATCGCCAACCGAGTCGTAAAGGGAGTTTCACCGTGCCGTCGATCTACCAGCTCAAACCCCGCTTCCAAGCGCTATTGCGCCCGACGGTCGAACGCTTGTACCAACGTGGCGTGAGCGCCAATCAGGTGACGCTGAGCGCCGCCGTGATTTCCGTAGTGCTCGGCCTGTTACTGGCCTGGCTCGCGCCTGCCACTTGGCTGTTCGCGCTGGTGCCGGTGTGGATGCTGCTGCGCATGGCTCTCAACGCCATTGACGGCATGCTCGCCCGCGAGTTCGGCCAGCAATCGAAGCTCGGTGCTTACTACAACGAACTCTGCGACCTGGTCGCCGACAGTGCCTTATACCTGCCCTTCGCCCTGCTGCCGGGCGTGTCGCCGGCACTGGTGGTGGTCGTTGTGCTCGCTGCGCTGATCAGTGAATACGCCGGCGTTATGGGCCCGCTGGTCGGTGCTGAGCGGCGCTACGACGGCCCCATGGGTAAGAGCGACCGCGCCTTTGTCTTCGGCGTGCTCGGCGCCGGCGTTGCCACCGGTCTGTTGGCGGCAACCTGGATCAATGGCGTGCTGCTGGTGATCTTGCTGCTCTCGCTCTATACCCTCTACAACCGGGTCAGCCGCGGTCTGGCGCAAACCCGCTGAAGCTCTTTGTGCCAGATAAGGATATTTGCCATGCGCAACGCTCAATCCCTGCGTTTTACCACCCACGACGGCGTCGAGCTGCATTACCGCCACTGGCCGGCCAGCGCTGCTGACGATCAGCCACGCCGCGCCGTCGTGCTGTTCCACCGTGGCCACGAACACGGTGGGCGTATGGCCCATCTGGTCGATGAGCTTGAACTGCCCGATCACCACTTCTTCGCCTGGGACGCCCGTGGCCATGGCCAGTCGCCTGGCGCCCGTGGCGACAGCCCGAGTTTTGCCTGCAGCGTGCGCGACGTGCAGACCTTCATCGAGCATATTGCCCTTGAGCACGACATCGTTGAAGAGGACATGGCCGTGCTGGCGCAAAGCGTCGGTGCCGTGCTGATCGCCGCCTGGGCCCACGACTATGCACCCAAGGTCCGTTGCCTGGTACTCGCCTCACCGGCCTTCAAGGTCAAGCTGTACGTACCGTTTGCCCGCCCTGGGCTGAAACTGATGCGTGCCTGGCGCGGCAACTTCTTCGTCAACAGTTACGTCAAGCCGCGCCTGCTCAGCCACGACCCCGAGCGCATCGCCTCGTATGAAAGCGACCCGCTGATCAGTCGACCGATTTCGGTAAACATGCTGCTTGGCCTGTATGAAGCCGCTGACCGCGTGGTGGCTGATGCCCAGGCGATCCAGGTGCCGACGCAGTTGCTTATTTCCGGCGCAGATTTCGTCGTCAAGCGCCAACCCCAAGAGCAGTTCTTCGACCGCCTGGGTAGCGTGCACAAAGAGAAGCACGTCCTCCCCGGGTTCTTCCACGACACCCTTGGCGAGCGCGACCGCAGTCATGCGCTGGCGCGGATCCACCGCTTTATCGAACACTGTTTCAGCCAGACGCCGCAGCGGCCTTCACTGCTCGATGCCGACCAACTGGGCGCTAGCTGCGCCGAGGCCGAAACCCTGGCCGCACCTTTGCCACGCAACTCACCGGCTGACCTCTATTGGCGCGCCACCCGCGCCGGCTTGCGACTCGGCAAAAGCCTGTCGGACGGGGTCAAATTAGGTTTCGACACCGGCTTCGATTCCGGCAGCACTCTGGACTACATCTATCGCAACCAGCCCACCGGCAAGGGGCCGATCGGGCGCATGATCGACCAAAACTACCTCAATGCCATCGGCTGGCGCGGCATCCGCCAACGCAAGCTGCATGTCGAGGAACTGCTGCGTCTGGCTATTGAACGCCTGCGCGAACAGGGCAAGCCTGTGGATATTGTCGATATTGCCGCCGGCCATGGCCGCTACATCCTCGAAGCGTTGCAAGGCCTGGAACAGCGCCCGGAGTCGATCCTACTGCGCGATTACAGCGAGCTGAATGTCCAGCAAGGCAGCGCGTTGATCGCCGAAAAGGGCTTGGCCGATATTACCCGTTTCGTCCAGGGCGATGCCTTCGATGCCCAGAGCCTGGCCAACCTTGATCCACGCCCTACCCTGGCGGTGGTCTCAGGCTTGTACGAACTGTTCGCCAGCAACCAGATGGTCGGCGATTCGCTCGGCGGCCTGGCCCAGGCAGTGGAGCCTGGTGGTTACCTGGTGTACACCGGTCAACCCTGGCACCCGCAGTTGGAGATGATTGCCCGCGCCCTGACCAGCCACCGTGCCGGCCAGGCCTGGGTGATGCGCCGACGCAGTCAGGTAGAGATGGATCAGTTGGTCGAGGCGGCAGGCTTTCGCAAGGTCTGCCAGCGTATCGACCAGTGGGGCATCTTCAGTGTCAGCCTGGCTCAGCGAGTCGTTGAATGAGCATCACGCGAGAGCCCGGTCTGATCAAGCGCGGCGTGCTTTGGCTGCTGCTACTCGGGCCGCTGTTCTTCCTCAGCTACGGTCTGAGCAACACCTACACAGCAGGACGCAGCGACGTTGGCAGTCTGGTATTCAACTGGGAAAGCAGCATCCCGCTGTGGCCCTGGACCATCATCCCGTACTGGTCGATCGACCTGCTTTACGGGCTGTCGTTCCTGCTGCCACTGTGCCGTCGGGAAATGGACCGCCACGCCCTGCGCCTGCTCAGTGCGCAGGTGATCTGCATCCTTGGCTTTCTGCTCTGGCCGCTGCGTTTCAGCGTCGAGCGGCCGGCGCTGGATGGCCTATTCGGTTTGCTGTTCGATGTGCTGATGGGCTTCGACAAACCATTCAATCAGGCGCCATCGCTGCACATCGCCTTGCTGGTGATCATCTGGGCGATGTTCGCCCGGCATGTCCACGCCTGGCTACCTCGCCTGCTTGTGCATGGCTGGATGGCGCTGATTGGCCTGTCAGTGCTGACCACCTGGCAACATCACTTCATCGACCTGCCCACTGGCGCCCTGGTGGGCGTGCTGTGTGTCTGGTTGTGGCCACTCGAAAGCCAGCCGGTGCTGCGCCATAGGGCGCTTACCCGCGACCCACGACGCTGGCGCTTGGCGCTTTGTTACGCCGCAGTGGCCGCCTTGTTAAGCGGACTGGCGGTGTATCTCGCGGGCGTCGCCTTGTGGCTGTTGTGGCCGGCGGTTGCGCTATTGGTGGTGGCGCTCAACTATGCGCAATTGGGTGCCGAAGGCTTCCAGAAGGGAGCTGATGGCCGGCTGTCCTATGCCGCACGCTGGCTGCTAGCACCTTACCTGATGGGTGCCTGGCTCAACTCACGCTGGTGGACACGTCGTCACCCCGAGGCTGATCAAGTGTGCGACGGGGTATACCTCGGGCGGATTCCGGGTAAAGGCCAAGCCGCGCACTTCGCCGCCATCGTCGACCTGTGTGCCGAATTGCCGGCCTCCGTTGCACCCGGCCAAGCGTATTGCGCCTTGCCCAGTCTTGATCTGGTGGTGCCCACTGCCGAGCGCTGCCGGGAAGCAGCGGCGGCTATCGAGCAACTGCGCAAACAGGGCCCGGTGCTGGTCTGCTGCGCTCTCGGTTACTCACGCAGCGCCAGCGCCGTGGCGGCCTGGCTGGTGCTCAGCGGGCGCTGCGCAAATGCCCGCCAAGCCCAGCAACGCATTAGCCAGGCACGCCCTGGCGTGGTCCTGCACCCACAGCACATACAGGTGATCGAACGCCTGCAAACGGAGCCTTGCCTGTGACCGGCCAAACGCCTCTGGCGGTGGTCGCCAGCCTACTCAAACGTGGTCGTCAGATCGAGCGCCTGGCCGACGGGATCAGCCTGCTGGCACTGTTTTTTGGCCTTGCGCCATTGCTGATCGGAGCGCACTCCCCGTGGTTCAGTGCCGCACTGTGCGCCCTACTCCTGTTGGCAGGTCTGCTGCAGAAGTTCTTCGCCGTCCGCGTAGCACTGGATGCCGATCTGTTTGCACAGCTGGCCACCTGCGGCGAGCAACTGGTGCAGCACACCCAGGCATTGGATCAGTCGCTATTCAGCCTTGGCCTCAAGGCCAGTCAGGTCGACAACCGTGACTGGCCCACGCGCAGCCGGGCGGCCATGCGCCTGTTACGTCAACAAGTGCTGTGTTTCACCGTGCAGGCCGTGCTCGCGCTGATCGCCATCGTGCTTTTGCCCTTGCTTCACTACGCCGGATAAGGACTTCGTCATGCTCGCCGCCCTCACCGCCTTTGCCATCACCTCGGTCGCCCGCCTGATCACCGGCGCTCGCGCCTTGTGGTTAGGCTGCACACCGCAACCGGTGCAACGGCTGTACTACGCCAACCACAGCAGCCACGGCGACTTCGTACTGATCTGGGCGTCGCTGCCGCAACTTCTGCGCCAGCGCACTCGCCCGGTCGCCGGTGCCGATTACTGGCAAAAGCCGGGCATTCGCCAGTTTCTGATCAAGCGCGTGTTCAATGGCGTGCTGATCGATCGCCAACACAGCGACGCCCAGAGCAGTCCTTTGCAACCAATCCAGGAGGCGCTGGCCCAAGGCGACTCGCTGATCTTCTTTCCCGAAGGCACCCGCAACCTCAGCGACGAGCCGCTGCTGCCCTTCAAGAGCGGTCTGTTCCACCTCGCCAGCACCAACCCGCAGGTGGAGGTGATCCCGGTGTGGATCGCCAACCTCAATCGAGTCATGCCCAAAGGGCGTGCCCTGCCCTTGCCGTTGCTCTGCACCTTGAGCTTTGGCGAGCCCCTGCAGTTGCTGGCCGATGAAAGCAAACACGCGTTTCTCGACCGGGCCCGCCAGGCCCTGTTAGCCCTGGCCCCGAAGGAATCCTGAGATGGACAACAACACACTATCGCTGTTCGCCGGCATCGGCGGCCTGCTGCTGTTCGCCAGCCTGATCGGCCGCTTGCTCAAATGGCGTGCGGGCCCGGGCCCGCATGCGGTGATCGACAACCTCAACGCGCGAATCAACGCCTGGTGGATGATGGTCCTGGTCATCGGCCTGGCCTTCCTGTTCGGCAAGCTCGGGGTGATTCTGCTGTTCTATTGTGTGTCGTTTTACGCCCTGCGCGAGTTTCTCACCCTCACACCGACACGACGCAGCGACTACCCGGCGCTGGTGGCGGCGTTCTATGTCGCCCTGCCGGTGCAGTACCTGTTGATTGCCATGGACTGGTACGGCCTGTTCAGCATTTTCATTCCGGTCTACCTGTTCCTGCTGCTGCCGATCCTGGCCAGCTTCGGCGGCGACACCACACGCTTCCTTGAGCGGGCCTCGAAAGTTCAATGGGGGTTGATGATCGCGGTCTATTGCCTGTCCTCGGTACCGGCTTTGATGACCCTGGATATACCCGGATACGAAGGTCGCAACCTGCTGCTGATTGCCTGGCTGATCCTCGTGGTGCAGATCTCCGATGTGCTCCAGTACGTCTGCGGCAAGCTGTTCGGCAAGCACAAGGTCGCCCCTAATCTATCGCCTTCAAAGACTGTCGAAGGCCTGGTCGGCGGCGTGGCGCTGGCGACCCTGATCGGTGCCACCTTGTGCTGGATCACCCCCTTCAGCTTCTGGCAGGCGGCGCTGATGGCCTTGACTGTGAACCTGATGGGCTTTGCCGGCGGTCTGGTCATGTCGGCAATCAAGCGTGACCGCGGAGTGAAGGACTGGGGACATATGATCGAAGGTCACGGCGGCATGCTCGACCGCATGGACTCAGTATGCTTCGCTGCGCCGGTATTCTTCCACTTCGTACGCTACTGGTGGGCCTAAGCGCTACAACCTTGATTGATAAGCTTCGGTTTGCGTTCGTCATCGAACCGGGAATGAAAGGCACTCCGGAAGTGGTGGAGACGGTGCGCAAGTATTTCGTTTTCGCCTGATTGGCAACCCGTCGCTGGCAACGCCAGCTCCTCCAGAATTAAAGTGTGCGCAGTCCCTGGGGGAGCCAGCATTGCTGGCGATGCCTTACTCCGGCTTGCGATAACCCTCAACAATTGCCGAAAAATCCTTGCCGCCATCACCGCGCAGGCTCATGGCCTGATACAGCTGCTGCGCCAATGCGCCCATGATCACCGGCTGATGTGCCTGACGCGCCGCTTCCGTCGCCAGGCCCAGATCCTTGAGCATCAGTTCTGCCCCGAAGCCGCCGGTATAGCCCCGCGAAGCCGGTGCGGTTTCGATGATGCCGGGCCAAGGGTTGTAGGTGTCCGAACTCCAGCAACGCCCGGTCGAGCTATTGATGATGCCCGCCAGCACCTGGGTGTCGATACCCAGGGCATTGCCCAGGGCCATGGCTTCGGATACACCAATCATCGAAATGCCCAGTAGCAGGTTGTTGCAGATTTTGGCGATCTGCCCAGTACCTACTTCACCACAATGGACAATGTTACGGCCCATTTGTGCCAGCACCGGCTGCAGGGTGGCGAACAGTTCATCGCTGGCGCCAACCATGAAGGTCAACGTGCCTGCCGCCGCCCCGCCGGTGCCACCGGATACTGGCGCATCGGCGAGGTCCACACCTTGCTTGGCGGCCGCTGCCGACACTTCGCGCGCGGTCTGCGGATCAATGGTGCTGCAATCGACCACTGGCGTCCCGGCACGCACTCCGGCCAGCACGCCGTCCTCGCCCAAGTACACACCGCGCACATGCGCAGCGGCTGGCAGCATGGTAATGACCAGCTCGCTCTGCTGCGCAGCATCACGCGGCGAAGTGCTGATCTGCCCACCAAGCTCAGCAAGCTCGGCGAGTACAGTCTTGTTCAGGTCGAACAGGTTCAACTGATGGCCGGCCTTGATCAAGTTGCGCGCCATCGGCGCGCCCATGTTGCCCAAGCCGATAAATGCGATACGCATAATGAACTCCTTAGCGCAGGCTGATGGTGGTGTTCACACCGTCGTTGACGCTGTCGTCATCAAACCAGCGGCTGGTGACGGTCTTGGTCTGAGTGTAGAACTGCACCACTTGCTTGCCGTACGGGCCCAGATCGCCAAGCTTGGAGCCACGCGAGCCGGTGAAGCTGAAGAACGGCACTGGCACCGGAATCGGGATATTGATGCCGACCTGACCGACGTCGATTTCGTTCTGGAACTTGCGCGCCGCCGCACCGCTCTGGGTAAACAGGCCTGTGCCGTTGCCGAAGGGGTTGCGGTTGACCAGGGCGATGGCTTCGTCAAGGGTATCGACTTCCAGCACCACCAGCACCGGACCGAAGATTTCCTGGGTGTAGATCTGCATGTCGGTGGTCACCCCAGAGAACAGGGTCGGGCCGACGAAGTTGCCTTGCTCGTAACCCGGCACGCTGACATCGCGACCGTCGAGTTCGAGCGTGGCGCCTTCCTTGATACCGCTTTCGATCAAGCCCAGCACACGTTCCTTGGCACGCTTGGAAATCAGCGGGCCGACATCAGTACCTGGCTCATTACCAGCGTTGACCTTGAGGTTGGCGGCCAGTGCCTTGAGCTCAGGCAGCCACTCGCGGGCCTTGCCCACCAACACTGCAACTGATGTGGCCATGCAGCGTTGACCCGCCGCGCCGAAGCCTGCGCCGACCAGGGCGTTGAGGGTTTGGGTGCGGTTAGCATCCGGCAGGACCACCGCGTGGTTCTTCGCGCCCATCATCGACTGAACGCGCTTGCCGTGCTGGCCAGCGAGGTTGTAGACGTGGGTGCCGACTTCAGTGGAACCGACGAAGGAAATAGCCTTGATGTCGGTGTGGGTGCACAAGGCGTCGACCACCTGCTTGCCACCGTGTACCACGTTAAGCACCCCCGCCGGCACACCGGCTTCCAGCGCCAGCTCAACCAGCAGCATGGTCGACAGCGGATCCTGTTCCGACGGTTTGAGCACGAAGGTGTTGCCGCAGACGATGGCCATCGGGAACATCCACAGCGGGATCATTGCCGGGAAGTTGAACGGCGTGATGCCAGCGCAGACACCGATCGGCTGGCGCAGGGTGTAGGTATCGACACCACCGGCAACGTTTTCAGCGAACTCGCCCATCTGCAGGGTTCCGATGCTGCATGCGTGCTCAACCACTTCCAGGCCGCGAAAAATATCGCCTTCGGCGTCGGCAATGGTCTTGCCCTGCTCTGCACTGAGAACCACGGCGATGCGCTTGGAGTGTTCACGGATCAGCGCCTGCAGCTTGAGCATGATGCGCATACGCGCACCGATCGGGGTGTCGCGCCAGGTTTTGAAGGCACGTTGACCGGCGGCGATCGCCGCATCGACTTCTTCAGCCGTGGCGAATGGCACACGGGCCAGCACTTGTTGAGTGGCCGGGTTAACCACGTCGCGCCATTCGTTGGTTTTCGACTCGACCCACTGGCCGTCGATCAGCAACTTGACCTGCTCGACCTTGGTCTGGCCGGGAGTGAGGGATGCGTTCATGTGCGTTCTCCTGAAATTGTTGTTAGGGAGAGATCGACGCCGCCGGGTCAGCCACGACGGGCGCTTGGGTTTAGGGCTTGTTTTGCAGTATAGATGTGCAAAGATCCAATAAGAACGCACATAAAAGCCGGACCATCATGCAAAAAAACATCACCTCTCTAGGCGCCTTGAACTGGGATGACCTGAAGTTCTTTCTCGAAGTGGCCCGTACCCGCAAGGCCAGCAGCGCGGCCAAACGCCTGGGGGTGGACTACACCACGGTGTCGCGGCGAATCAGTTCGCTGGAAGGGGCGCTGGGCACCTTGTTGTTTGAAAAATCGCGGACCAACGGCTTTGTCCTGACCACCGAAGGCACGCGCCTGCTCAGCTACGCCGAGTCGATCGAAAGTACCCTGCACATGGCTTGCGAGCAGGTTTCAGGATCTGGCGTGGCACTTTCCGGGCATGTGCGCATGGGCTGCACCGAGGGCTTTGGCAGCTTCTTCGTCACCCCACAGTTGAGCCACTTCGTCGACGCCTACCCAGCCATTTCAGTCGACATCCTGCCGCTGCCACACTTCATCAGCCTGTCCAAGCGCGAAGCCGACATCGTTATTGCCCTGGAGCGCCCGGAGCATGGCCCCTATGTCTGCTGCAAGCTATGCGACTACCGCCTGCGCCTGTACGCCACTCAAGAGTACCTGGACAGCCACGAGCCGATCACGCGCAGCAGCGACCTGGCCCGGCATCAGTTCATCAGTTACGTCGATGACCTGGCCTTCAGCTCAGAACTGCTGTACCTGGCCAATCTGATTCCGGCCGCCAGCGCCAACTTGCGAAGCACCAGCGTGATCGCTCAGTACGTGGCAGCGCAGCAGGGTCGGGGCCTGGCGATTCTGCCGTGTTTTCTGGCCGCACAAGATCCGCGCCTGGTGGCGATCCTGCCCGAAGAGGTGGAGATTACCCGGCAGTTCTGGATGTACTGCCGCGAGGATTTGCGCAAGTTGAAGCGGATTACTCTGTTGTGGGATTACATCCGCGAAACGACTGAGCAGAATCAAGGGCTGATGATGGGTGAGAGTCGGGCGATGTTGTTTGCCGACTATCAGTTCTTCAAGGAAATCAGGTAGCGGATTCGTAACGAGGTCCACAGCCTTTGGCAATACGTTGTATCAGTGTTTGATATCCAACTTGTAACACCCGACGCTTGCATTCTGCCCCCCCAATGGAGTCACCCCACTCAAGCAGCCACTGATGATCTTTAACTTTTGAGAATCGTCCTACAGACATGCCGAACACCCATGAAGTAGCGTCCTGTCGCACTTAAATGGCGAAACATGGATCGTCAATTCGCACAGGAGGTGTTATGGCGGTTGAAAGCCCACTCCCGAGTTATAAGGGATGTAATGGGATAGACGGTAACAGGCGACATACCGAGGCGAAAGAGGCAGCAAAGGCGGCGTGGGCCAGGACTGTGGCCGCGAACGCTCGAAACGAACGGGAAGCTGACGCACGTAGAAAGGCGATCAAGAAACCGGAGGATGTCAGGCCAGTCGGCTGCGTTTTCGCCAAGAGTTGCAACCTCCCTGACGGCATAATCAATCACAACAATCCTTCCGATTTTATCCCGCTTGAGAAGCTGTCTGACTACGGACTGTGGGCTGTGCTTGGCACTGGGGCTGCAATCACAGCCGAAGGCACCTCGCTTCAGGTAGTGGGAGGGTCTGTTACGGGCGGAGCTCTCGCCCAGCGATTGCGGGGTACTCTCGCATTGAGTTTGTTGGAGGGTGTTGGAGCACTTGCAGCGAGTACGGCTGTAGGCACCCTTGCACTTCTGATGCCGAACACAAGCATTGCACCCGACAGCGCCTTCTATACGAAAGATCAGTACGCAACACTTGCTGCTGGCCGCACCCGTGTTCGTGTAAACGTGAAGACCTTGCCAGATGGGTCTGTTGACGTATACGGATTTTATACGGGCGGCAAAACGGATTGGGAAAACGTCCCCGTTATCAAGGCCACCAAGGACGGCGAGAAGTATGTTGCTGACATCGGCAACGGTATTGGCCTCACTTGGATACCATCAGCAAGCCCTGACGGTGTACTAGGTATTCCTGCTCTGGAAGGCGCCCCACAATTACCTCCTGTGTGGGTGTATCCGCCGAACGAGCAGGCCAATAAGATACTGGTGAATCCAGTACACCCGCCAGACTATCAAGACACAATTGTCACATTTCCAGACACCGACATTCAGCCGATTTATATCTCACTGAATGTCCCAGGTGACCATAGCTATCATCCTGCGCCTAAAGGACTGACGGCATTTCCTGATGCAGTGAGGGAGAAATCAAAAAGCAATGTTCAAGGTGGTGGTAAAAAGCGTACTCGCTGGAAAGACTCTAAAGGGCGGATTTACGAGTGGGACAGCCAGCACGGGGCAGTTGAAATGTACGATAAACAAGGCAAACATTTGGGCGAGTACAATCCAGAGACTGGCGAACAAAACAAGTCTGCAAAACTGGGAAGAACCACTCCCAAATAGACCGAGAGGTAGTTATGTACTTGTGCATCACCGGATTTTTGCCTGACAGCTTTCAAGATAGCTCGTTGAAGTACGAGCTGGACGTGGCGCCAGTATTTGAACAAAAGGTAATGGACATTTTAGGTTGGAAGAGTCTTGCCGCTGAAGCTGATGGGGAGCTACCACTAACAAGTGAGCAGGTCAGCCAGATCGCCAATGCGATCAAAGAAACTCTGCCAGACAACCTCGACATGTTTATTGGTGTTGTTGCGTAGCATCATAGGCCGCGACAACCACCATGCAGATGTAGCCCGCCCACACTAAAGGACTGTCATCCTGCACGGCGGTAAACTGAAGGTGTGCGTTTGCCGATTAGTCGGAAGCGACCACGATAGCCACCCGACGGTTTTCCATACGCCCGGCGCGGGTGTCATTGCTGGCCACCGGTTCGCGGCTGCCCAGGCCACGAGTTTCGACGTTTTCTGGGCGCATGCCAACGGAAGTCAGGACGTTGGCCACACTCTTGGCTCGGCGCAGTGACAGTTGTTCGTTGTAAGCAGCCCTACCCGAAGCATCGGTATGGCCATCAACCCGCACGCGCTGGATGTCTACCGACAGCAGTGACCTGCCAATGCGCTCGACAATACTCCGGCTTTCATTATTGAGCGAATCCAGGTCGCTACCAAACAACACCTTGCTCGACAGGCCGAACTCCCAGCCTTCGTCAGTCAAGCGAAAGCCTTCCTGTTTGAGCACAGCAATCTGTTCAGGCGTCAGGCCCTTGGGCGGCACACTCTGGCAGCCGCTCAGCGCCAGCAATAGCAGGGCCAGGCAGACAAAGTGGGTACGCAGATTTCGACTCAGGTGTATCACGGTTCAGCTCCTGTTTTTTACTTGATTGGCAGAGCGCTCCGTCTCTGCCATTTGCCATTGGCCACGGGTGTTGCGCTTGGCCTGGTACATCGCCGCATCGGCGGCATTGAGCAGCTCGGACGGCGTTCGGCCGTCATCCGGGAAGTAAGCGATACCGACGCTCAATGAGGTGACGATCTTCTGACCTTCGGCCAGGGCTATCGGCAGGCGCATGCTGGCAATGATCTTTTCGGCAATGCGTTGGGCATCTTCCAGGCTGTGCAAGGGCGCCAGCAACACGGCAAATTCGTCACCGCCCAAGCGCGCCACCAGATCATGCTCGCGCAGTTGCGCACGCACTCGCGTGGCAACACTGACCAGCACTTCATCACCCGCAGCATGACCGTGGCTGTCGTTAATCTCTTTGAAGTTGTCACTGTCGAGAAACAGCAGGGCCATGTGCTCCTGGTACCTGTTGGCATTGCGCAGCGTGCGACTGAGCCGACCTTCGAAAAAGGCCCGGTTGGGCAGGCCGGTCAGGCTGTCATGACTGGCTTGATGGGCAAGGCTTTCGTTTTCGCTCTGCAGGTGGCTCTGCCAGCTTTCCAGTTCGTCGAGCAGAGCATTGAAGTCATTGCCCAACTCATTGAGCTCGGCGATCTGCGCCGGTGGTACCCGGCGATCGAAACGGCGTTCGCGGCGTGCGGCGTGCGCCACCGTGGCCAGGCTACGCAACGGACCGACAATATCGCCAAACATACGCCGCGACAGATACAACGCGCCCACGGCGCTGAGCACCGTACACAGCATGATGCCGGCCAAACCACTGAGCAGAAAGCGCACCAGGCTGCCGCCCTGTCCGATCAGTTCGATTCGCCCGACCTGCTGGCCCTGATGCAGCACCGGCAGGATGATCGGCTCTTCAAGCAGACTGCGCGCCACTTGTTGCTCCATTTGCGCCAACAGGCTGCCATCACTGCGCTGCCAACGGGCAAGCAATTGCTCGTTGTCGTCGAACACCTTGACGTCCGCCACCTCTTCAGTGGAGGCGATCATGGCCAGGGCCTCATTGGCCGCGCTGCTGTCGTTGAACACCACCGCAGCTTCGACGGTGTAATTGATCGAGCGGGCAATCAAGTGCAGGTTGTGGTTGGCATACACCCGCAACGCCAGTACCCCGAGTACAGTCAGGGCAATACCCGCCAGCCCCACCGCCAGCAATGCCACACTCAAGTGCCGACGACCCAGCACAGCGCGCAAGGTCGGGCGCTCGCGCCCCCAGCCGAAACCAATCATGGCTGTGCCGCCCTGCGCCGCGACAATTGCAGCACCGAAGGATGGATACGTACGCCGCTACGCGCCACCGAATCAAGGTTGACGTCGAACGCCACCTGGCGATCACTGACCCGCAAACAGAACACGCTACCTACCGTACACGGGTCATCAGCCTCACTGATGCTCAATACCGGATGGCCACTGATTGCGCTGAACAACTGGGTGCGTTCGTCAGCGTTCAATTCGCCCAGATAAACCGCCTCACACTCATTGCCGATTCGCGGGTCTGCGGCCAATAGGCGCCGCACTAGCACCGGTCGGCCTGTGGCCTGGGTGGTGCCTTTGACCAGATCATCGGCATACTCAGTGGGGCCCACCAGACACAGGCGCAGTTGTTCAGGTTCCACCGGCCAGCGCGCGTAACTGAGAATCCCCAGTACCACCTGAGTCACCGCAGAGGCACGCTGTTCAGCCAGGGTCGAGGTTGGCGAGGTCTGGGCATGGGCCAGCGTGGCGAGAAGCAACGGCAGCGCAGCCAGCAACAAGCGCCCCCGGCTCATCACACGTCCCGATGTCGGGGCGGCCACATTCATGAAGGAAATCTCTTAAAACGCCGAGGGATGATGCCGCAACGATAGCACAGAGGCCGTTTTCCCAGCGAGTGAGCAGGTCACCGCCGATCCGGGAAAAGACCGAATCGCCGTGCTCATACCTGCCCCAGCATTAACCCGGAAATACGTTTGACCTTGCGCCGTACCGCGTCCTCGAAAATGCCTTGGCGTGGTTCTATCAAAGTGAAACAGTTTTTCGCCCGGGTGATACCGGTGTAAATCAATTCCTTGGTCAATACCGGATTCAGCGCGTCAGGCAACACCAAGGCAGTATGAGTGAATTCCGAGCCCTGAGATTTGTGCACGGTCATGGCGTACACGGTTTCCACTTCATTTAGACGGCTGGGCAACACGAAGCGCACACCACCGCGACCATCATTGCGGGCAAAGGCCACCCGCAATACCTGCTGACCAGGGTGCTGTTCATCGGGCAAGCGCAAGGCAATGCCGATGTCGCCGTTCATCAGGCCCAGCCCATAGTCATTGCGGGTCATCAGTACCGGCCGACCTTCGTACCAGGGTTGTTCAGCATCGATCAGGCCGGCGCCGCCGAGTACTCGGCTCACCCGCTGATTCAAACCTTCGACACCCCATGGGCCTTTTCGCACCGCGCACAGCAACTGGAAGGTCTCAAAGCCCTGCAGCACAGCCATGGCCCACGCTTCCCAGCGCGGATCATCGGCTGGTGTGGACAGTGGCGGACGTTGCCGGCCAATGACCTGCAAATAGCTGCGGTAGCCCTGCGGGCCATCGACACCGCGGCCAAGGCCGTCGAGCAGCAGCCGGTCGAGGGCGCGATCCTGCTCACCGCGCAGGGTCAGGCCGAATACATCATCCTGGGTTTGTTGCAACAAGGCACGGGCCTGCTCGGCGTCTTGCAGGTTGACCAGCCGTGCCAGTCGGCCGATACCACTGGTCTCGCCGAAGCGCCGGGAAAAACGCAACATCACCACCTGCTGCGCCAAGGGATACTGCTCGACGCTGCCCGCCTGCAGTTCGCTGCCAGCCAGTGTTTCACCGCTTACCTGCTCCAGCCAGGCTTGAGTCTGGGCGCTGTAGCGGCCAGCCTCGGCATCCCGGCACAGGTCACCGAGCACCGCGCCCGCCTCCACCGAAGCCAACTGATCCTTGTCCCCCAGCAATACCAGACGGGCATGAGGCGGTAGCGCGGCAAGCAGGTTAGCCATCATCTCCAGGTCGATCATCGACGCTTCGTCGACCACCAGCACATCCAAGGGCAACGGATTGCCGGCGTGGTGACGAAAATGCCGCGAGCCCGGTCGGCTGCCGAGCAGTCGGTGGACCGTGGAGACATCGGTGGGAATGTTTTCCCGCACCTGGGCGGCAACCGCCAGGCGCTCAACCTGTTGGCCAATGGACTCGGTCAGGCGCGCTGCCGCCTTGCCGGTGGGTGCCGCCAAACGAATGCGCAAAGGCCGTCCGGCCTCTACCGCTGGGGCCTGGAGCAATGCCAGCAAGCGCACCACGGTGGTGGTCTTGCCAGTACCAGGGCCGCCGGTAATGATGCTGAACGCCCCACGGGTGGCCAAGGCGCAAGCCAATTTTTGCCAGTCCACCAGACCCGGCTGGCTGCCGCCGGCAAACAACTGGGCCAAGCGTGCAGACAGGTCTATAGGCGTCGGCTCAAGCTGTTCCAGGCGTTGGCGCAAGGCGTTGTCGATCTGCCGCTCATAGGTCCAGTAGCGACGCAAGTACAAGCGCTGGCCGCTGAGTACCAACGGCCGTGAGGCTTGTTCACCGCTGGCACCATTGGCGACCAGACGGCTGCTGGCCAGATGTTGCAGCCAGGTGCCCAGCGCCAGTCGTTCAAGCAGTTGTGACGGTAACAACAAAGGGCCTGCCAGAACATCGCCCTCAGGTGGCAGCGACAGAGCAAAGTCAGGCTCAGCAAGCGTCTCGCCCAGGTCCAGACACACATGCCCATGCCCCAACTGATGGCTGGCCAAGGCTGCCGCCAGCAGCACCAGCGGATCACCGCTTGGGTCGCGCTCCTCGAGAAAGCCAACGAAGGCCCGATCCAGGGCACGCAGCCAGCCACGCTCGACCCAGCGATCGAGCAAAGCCAGCAAGTCAGCACTGTTGCTCAACGGCTCAAGTGCTGCCAGATGCCCGGCATCCAGCGGTGTCGGCAACAGGTCGACGAGGGTACGGCTCATGGTGCATCTCCCTGGAACAGGTCATGTTGCTGCGGTGCACTGACGCCGCGGAACAGGTCATCGAGGCGCTCGATCAATTCCCGCGGCGGCTTGACGAAATACACCCCGCCAGAGGCCGAATGCACACCGCGCAAAAAGATGAACACAGCGCCGCCCACATGCTGGTCGTAATCGTAATCTGGCAGCCGCGCACGCAACTGGCGGTGCATGGCCAACAGGTACAGCACATATTGCAGGTCGTAACGGTGGCTGAGGATGGCCGACTCCATGGCCAACTCGCTGTAGGCCTGATCGTCAGGGCCGAGCCAGTTGGATTTATAGTCGGCCACGTAATAGCGCCCGTCATGTTCAAAGGCTAGGTCGATGAAGCCTTTGAACATTCCATTGAGCTGCGCCGGTTGCGCCGCAATTCGTGCTGCGCCTTGGTGGGTGTGCTCAGCCACCAGACGATCAAGCTGAGCGACATCGACTTTATGGCTGGCGAACCAGAACTCCATCTCGATCTGGTACTGGCTCAGTTGATTCAGGGCGGTTGCCGGACTATCCGGCGCCAGGTCCATCGGTTGCACCAGCAACTGCTGCAGCCAGACGCTCAGCGTGTTGATCCAGCCCGTCCAGTCACGCCGGTTGCAGCGCTGGCCGACTGTGCGTTTGAGTGCTTCATCATCGGCCGTCACCTGGGCAAAACCTTCAAGCCCCGCCCACTCGAGCAGACCGTGGAGGAACGTCCCTGGATTAGGGCCACGCGGGAAGCGGTGGATATCGCCGCTGCCGGGCATAACTTCGCGCAACTGTTGCGGGTCAGGGCGCTCGTCGTCGAGCAACTGCTGGGCTTGTGAGCTGTCTGCCGCCAGGGTCAGCGACTCCTCGCCAATGCGCAGCGCACTGTAGGAGGCGATCCACCAGTTCTCCGCCGCACGACGTTTGGGCTGGCGCGCAGGTAGCAGTTCGGCCTGATTGCGTGGCGCACTGTAGCGTTGTTCGTCGGGTTCAGGTTTGACTTGGCTGATAATCGCCGGGCAACCGGCCTGCAGGGCCTGCAGCCAATCACTCAACTGGCTGGAGGCGGCCAGGGGCACCCCGCCACCGAGTAGATAGCCCAGCGCCGAACGGTGTAGCAGCGAAGTCTTGCCAGTACCGCGCTTGAGGTCGGCGACACCCAGCCAGCAGGCGTGCTGTGCGCGCGTCAAAGCAACGTAGAGCAGGCGCAGGTCTTCAGCCAGACGTTCATCGTCGGCCAAGGCGATCTGCTCGGTTTGCGGGGTGAGGGTCAGTTGCGCCTGGCCTTGACTGTCGTGCCAAACCAGCGGCAGGCGTGAACCATCCACCGGCTTGCTGGTGCATATGAAAGGCAGAAACACCAACGGGTACTCCAGGCCTTTGGACTTGTGGATGGTGACTACCTTGACCAATTGCTCATCGCTTTCCAGCCGCAGGATCTGCTCTTCACCTGCTTGCCCGGCGCTGGCCAGGTGCTCGCCGAGATGACGGATCAGCGCTTGTTCGCCGTCCAGCTCGGTCGCCGCCTGCTGCAGCAATTCGGCCAGATGCAGCAGGTTGGTCAGCACCCTTTCACCATCACTGCGGGCCATCAACACCTGCGGCAACTCGAAGTCATGCAGCAGTCGACGCAGCATCGGCAATACGCCCTGGCTGCGCCAGATCAGCCGGTACAGACGGAACTGCATAACCCAGCGTTCCCACACACGCTCGTTCTGGTTCAACTGTTCCAGGGCCGACAGCGGCAGATTCAAAGTGATACTGGCCAACGCCGCTTTGAGCAGGCGCTCGGCATCCGGTTCGGCACAGGCCTTGAGCCAAGCCAGCAGGTCCTGGGCTTCCTGAGCGGCGAACACCGAGTCCTTGTCTGACAGGTACACGCTGCGTACATCACGGGCGGCCAGTTCGGCGCGGATCAATTGCGCTTCGCGGCCATCACGGACAAGGATGGCGATGTCCGAGGGCATACAGCCACGCAGCGTCTGGTCAGACTGCATAAATCCGCTGCGGCCCTGTTGCCCGCCATTGAGCAGCGCGACGATATGACTGGCGCAACTGGCTGCGAGCTGCTGACGGTAGACCGCCCCGGAGACGGGCTCGTCACTTTGCAGTTGCCACAGATGGAGCGCGCCGAGCACTTGCCCATCGACCTGAAATTGCTCACTGCGGCCTTTGGCTTTGACCTCGACAAAGGGCACCGGGTTGTCATCACCGTCACGGAACAGGAAGGCACCGCGCCCCTGTTCACGCCGTTCAGCCTGCATGAACACATGATTGACTGCGCCGACCATGTCCTGACTGGAGCGGTAGTTGGTGTCCAAGCTGTGCAGGCGTCCGGCGGTAGCACGGCGGGCCCCTAGGTAGGTGAAGATATCGGCACCGCGAAAGGCGTAGATCGCCTGCTTCGGGTCACCGATCATAAACAGGCCAGTGTCCCTGAGGTTTTCCTCAATCCGGTAGATACGCTGAAAGATCCGATACTGGACCGGGTCGGTGTCCTGAAACTCATCGATCAAGGCCACCGGGAACTGCTCACGGATCAAACCCGCCAAACGCTCGCCAGTATCGCCGTGCAGGGCATGATCGAGGCGTAGGAGCATGTCATCAAAGCCCATCTCCGCGCGGCGGCGCTTTTCCTGTTCGAAACGCACGCCAACCCAGGTGGCAGCGTGCTCCAACAGGCAAGCGTCGGGCGTCGGCAAGGCTTTCAATTGCTCTTGCAAGCCCTCCATGGCCTGAAGTGCCGGGTGGCTTGGCGGCTCGCCCTTCCAGGCTTCTGCCACGCCTGCACGGGTCAGGCGGGTGAAACCGGTGCCAAGGCTAAGCTCCAGCACCTGCTCGTCTTCAGCCCACACCAGCAACTTTTCGCACCATGGCTCGAAGAAGCGCGCCTGAATGAATTTGCCATGGACCTGTTTGCTCCCTACGCCGTCGCGACAGATCTGTAACAATTCCCCCGCCCATTGCAGCCACGGCGCCTTGAGACTGCGCAACTGTTCGGCGCGCTGTTGCAGCACAGCATTGATCAGCGCTTGCGGTTCCTCGGTGCTGTTCGCATTGCGCTGACGACCAAACAGTGCGCGCACCCGCGGCAGCAACGCATCAGGACTGACCCAGTGGCTACGCACCCAGGCCAGAGCGTCGCCTTGCATGCCATAACAAAAGCGTCGCCAGTAATCGCGCATGACCTGGCCGAGCAACTCGCTGTGATCGGTTTCCAAGGTCTGGGTGAACAGGCTACCGCTGTCGAAGGCATGCTCTCGCAGCATGCGCTGACACCAACTGTGAATGGTCGACACCGCCGCCTCATCCATCCATTGCGCAGCCACATCCAGACGGTTGGCGCAGGCTGGCCACACGTCCTGTGGGTAATCGTCACGCAGCAGTTGCAGCAACGGATCGGCGTCTTGCAACTCGCCACGGAAGAAGCGTGCAGCCTCTGCCAGACGCGTACGAATACGTTCGCGCAACTCCTTGGTAGCAGCGTCAGTGAAGGTCACCACCAAAATCTGTGGCGGCAGCAACTCGCGACCGAAGCCTTGGTCGCCACCATGGCCCAGCACCAGGCGCAGGTACAACGCCGAAATGGTGAAGGTCTTGCCGGTACCGGCGCTGGCTTCGATCAGTTGGCTGCCGTGAAGCGGGAAGGTCAGGGCCAGGGGGGCTGTGCGACTCATTCGCCGTCCTCTTCATTGCCTAAGGTCTGCCAGGGCGCATCGAACATCGGCCGGAACATGGCTTCACACCACCCCTCGAATTCTTCGCTGGCAGTCAACGCCGCAAAATCAGTGAACTGCCGGGCCAGCGCGGTGCTTTCACTACGTTCGCCAAAGCTATTCTGTCCATCGCCTTCGTAGGCCTTGGCTGCAGCAGCCAGAGCCTTGTCAGGATCGCTCTGGGCCAGCCAGGCAATGGCGGTCTTGACCGCCACTGGTAGCGGCGTGCACATGCCAGCCTGGCGGGCCAGCAGCAAGTCACCGAGCAAGTCGGCGGCGCGGGATTGCTCGATGGGCGCCAGTAACAGAGTCACGTCCGTGGCCACCACAGCGCTGTGCAACGGCAGCCCCACAGCACAGGCGGCCAAATGCATGACCCAGGTTGCCGTCAGCCGATGCCATTTCAATGATCGACCACTGCTGATGCCATTGGGCAACGTAGTAATGCTGAGCAAGGATTGATCATCGCGTTGGTAAACCCGCCCAAGCCAGCCTTCAAGTTTGAGTTGGCGGTACTCGAAGCGAATGGGTAGTGCGCTGTCCAGGGCGTTGGGCCATTGGTGCAATAGTTGTTGATGACGCTGCAACAGATCCGGTAACGGCTCGACCAGCTCCGCTTGCAGGCATTCGCCGAAACCGGCCAATGGCAGCATGCCGCTACCCTGCAGGCGACGAGCCTGAGCACCAAGTGCCTGGGTAGCGTTCTCGGGGGTCGCAAGGGCAGCAGCTAGCAGGCTTTCGCTCAGGCTGTAACGCTGCAAGGCATCAAGAACGAAGGGTTCCTCATCGGCCAAGGGTGCTTCCACCGACTCGAAGAACACCTTCAGACGCTGGCTGAAGAAGTGCCGCACGGGATGACGCAGGAAGTCTTGGAGTAAGGTCAGGCTCAGGGCTTCATCACTGCTGAAGGGCGGCAATTGCTCTGCAGCTTTTGGCTGGTCTACGCCAGACAGGTGCAAGGTTCGCCACTCGCGCGCGTAACTGAACAGGCTACTACCTTGGTGAAAGTAACGGGCGCTGAAGGGCTGCAACGGGTGTTCAACGGTCAAGGCCTGCAGCAGCTGTTCGCCGCCATCGAGCTTGTCGCCGTGTTTGGCGCCGGTCAGTTGCCAACCGCCTGCAAGGTGATCGCGTAGCTGGCCAATCAGCACCGAGGCAGGACGTTCGCTATTGTCACGAATGCTACGGCCAACCCAACTGATATATAGCTGATCGCGTGCCGATAGCAGCGCTTCAAGCAGCAAGTAACGATCATCTTCACGACGCGAGCGATCACCAGGGCGATAGTCACTGCTCATCAGGTCGAAGTCCAGCGGCGGTTGCGCACGCGGGTAATCACCATCGTTCATACCAAGCAGGCAGACCACTTTGAACGGAATGGCGCGCATGGGCATCAGCGTGCAGAAATTCACCGAGCCGGCTAGGAAGCGTTGTGACAATCGTCCCTGGTCGAGCCCAGCCAGCCAAGCTTCTCGGACCACGGTCAGCGGTAGCAGGTCTTCAAGGCCAACCGATTCGCAGGTCTGCAACCAGGTCTCACGCAACGTCTGCAGTTGTACCAACAGGTAGTCGTCATGCTCGGTTTCGGCCAGGAAGAACACCTGCAACAGCGCATGCAAGCGCTCGCCCCATTGCGCCGCCGTGGCAGGCGCAGACAACTGCTGATAGGCAATCTCCAAAGCGTCGAGCAGTGCCACCAGAGGGCCGATCAACGCCGCGTCCAGTCCACCGATTTCGTCAAATGGCTCGATCCCGTCGCAGCTTTCGCCAACACCCACGGCATACCCGAGGAGCATGCGTCGCAAGCCAAATCGCCAGCTGTTCTGTTCCAGGTCGGCCGGCAAGCCCAGGCTAGCGCGCTGCTCGGCGTTCAATCCCCAGCGGATACCGGCGCCTTCAATCCAGCGATGTAGAATCGGCAACTCGCTTTCCTTGATGGAGAAACGGGCGCGTAAGGCTGGTACATCAAGCAAGTCGAGAATTTCGCTGACCGCAAAGCGGCTGTCCGGCAACTTCAACAGATGCTCAAGGGCAATCAGCAGCGGATCGCGACCACGCTGCCCTTGGTCGGTCAGGGTAAAGGGAATGAAACGCGGGTCATCGCGACCCAACTGGCCGAATACGGCACGAATATGCGGTGCGTAGGTGTTGATATCCGGCAGCATGACAATCACGTCACGCGGGCGCAGGTGGGGATCGGCACTGAAGCGGGCGAGCAGCTGGTCGTGAAGAATCTCCACTTCGCGTTGCGGGCTGTGGGCGATATGGAAGCGTACCGAGCGGTCCTTGGCAGGGTTAACCGCAGCCCACAACGCGCGAGTCTCTGCCAGGGGGCGCAATTCGAGAATATCGTCCTGCAACTGATTGAGCAGGTTCTGCGGTTCACTGTCACTGAACAGGTCGATACGTCCGTCACTGAACGCCGCACGGTAACTGCCCGGGTCATCGTAACTGTCGAGCAGGTTGATGTAGTCACGACCCTGCTTACCCCAGGCCGCCAGCAGTGGATGGGCGTGCTGATGCAGAGTTTGTGCATCGATCAGGCTGGGCATGCCCTGCTTGCGTTGCTGACGTTTGTACTGATGGCGCAACAGGTCTTTGTCGGCAACGATATCCGCCCAGTGGTGACGACAAGGGTTATGCACACACAGCAGCACCTGGCTGAAACGTGCAAGGCCGGCCAAGGCTTCCAATGCCTGGGCAGGCAACGAGGAAATGCCGAAGACGATCACCCGTGACGGCAAGCCAGCAGGGGCCTGTTCAAGGTTGTTGATCCGCTCGATGAAGCGCTGATGCACCCCGGCACGGCTCTGAGCCATGCCCTCCTCACCCACATCCACCAGCAGCGCACGCCACAGCTCTGCCTGCCAGCAGTTGGCCGGCGGCAGTGGCTTCGACTCACCACGAGCGGTATTGAGCACATGGCGGCCAGCCGCCCAGTCCTTGAGCCAGTCTGCGCGGTAGACCTGGTATTGGTCGAACAAGTCGGCCAGGCGCTCGGCTAGCTGGTAGCGCTTGCGCAGGTCACTGTCGTCAGTCAGAAAGCGCTGTAAGGGTTCGAAATGTGGCTTGTCGATCACTTCCGGGAGCAGACGCATCAGACGCCAGGTCAGTGGCGCTTTGTCGAGCAGGGAAACTTCCGGAATTTCTTCGCGCCCCAGCACTCGGCGGTAGAGTTGCCACATGAAGCTGCCGGGCAATTGCACTTCGATTGCTGCGGCAATCCCGCAGCCGCCCTGATCGTCATCTTCTGGGTCTTCAGCCAGGGCCAGTTTGAGCCATTGGGCGATACCGTTGCTTTGTACCAGCGCGATCTCGTTTTCCAGTGGTGCCAACGGATAACGCCGCATCCAGCTCACCACCAGGCTGCGCAGTTCATCCAGGCGGTTGCCGTGAACCACCATGAATCCTGGAAGGAGTGGGTTTGTATGCGGCATTGGGCATCCTTGAGACTGTGCGGGCAGAGGGAAACCATATCATGGGCTTGGTTGAGGATTGCGGCTTGTCTGTTACAGCGCATCGCCGGCAAGACCGGCTCCCGCAAAGGCTCTAAGCCGGAAAAGACAAAACCCCTACCTGCAGATGCAGATAGGGGTTTCGGAATTTAATCTTGACGATGACCTACTCTCACATGGGGAAACCCCACACTACCATCGGCGATGCATCGTTTCACTGCTGAGTTCGGGATGGGATCAGGTGGTTCCAATGCTCTATGGTCGTCAAGAAATTCTGTTGCCAGAAGGTCTTGGTAGACACTCCAGCGAATTGGGTATGTGACAGTTTGTGGTTTTACGAACTTTCGGTTCATTTCGTCTTCACCACCACAATCTGGTCTCTTCGACGCAAATTGCTTGGGTGTTATATGGTCAAGCCTCACGGGCAATTAGTATTGGTTAGCTCAACGCCTCACAGCGCTTACACACCCAACCTATCAACGTCGTAGTCTTCGACGGCCCTTCAGGGAGCTCAAGGCTCCAGTGAGATCTCATCTTGAGGCAAGTTTCCCGCTTAGATGCTTTCAGCGGTTATCTCTTCCGAACATAGCTACCCGGCAATGCCACTGGCGTGACAACCGGAACACCAGAGGTTCGTCCACTCCGGTCCTCTCGTACTAGGAGCAGCCCCTCTCAAATCTCAAACGTCCACGGCAGATAGGGACCGAACTGTCTCACGACGTTCTAAACCCAGCTCGCGTACCACTTTAAATGGCGAACAGCCATACCCTTGGGACCGGCTTCAGCCCCAGGATGTGATGAGCCGACATCGAGGTGCCAAACACCGCCGTCGATATGAACTCTTGGGCGGTATCAGCCTGTTATCCCCGGAGTACCTTTTATCCGTTGAGCGATGGCCCTTCCATACAGAACCACCGGATCACTAAGACCTACTTTCGTACCTGCTCGACGTGTCTGTCTCGCAGTCAAGCGCGCTTTTGCCTTTATACTCTACGACCGATTTCCGACCGGTCTGAGCGCACCTTCGTACTCCTCCGTTACTCTTTAGGAGGAGACCGCCCCAGTCAAACTACCCACCATACACTGTCCTCGATCCGGATAACGGACCTGAGTTAGAACCTCAAAGTTGCCAGGGTGGTATTTCAAGGATGGCTCCACGCGAACTGGCGTCCACGCTTCAAAGCCTCCCACCTATCCTACACAAGCAAATTCAAAGTCCAGTGCAAAGCTATAGTAAAGGTTCACGGGGTCTTTCCGTCTAGCCGCGGATACACTGCATCTTCACAGCGATTTCAATTTCACTGAGTCTCGGGTGGAGACAGCGCCGCCATCGTTACGCCATTCGTGCAGGTCGGAACTTACCCGACAAGGAATTTCGCTACCTTAGGACCGTTATAGTTACGGCCGCCGTTTACCGGGGCTTCGATCAAGAGCTTCGCGTTAGCTAACCCCATCAATTAACCTTCCGGCACCGGGCAGGCGTCACACCCTATACGTCCACTTTCGTGTTTGCAGAGTGCTGTGTTTTTAATAAACAGTCGCAGCGGCCTGGTATCTTCGACCGGCATGAGCTTACGGAGCAAGTCCTTCACCCTCACCGGCGCACCTTCTCCCGAAGTTACGGTGCCATTTTGCCTAGTTCCTTCACCCGAGTTCTCTCAAGCGCCTTGGTATTCTCTACCCAACCACCTGTGTCGGTTTGGGGTACGGTTCCTAGTTATCTGAAGCTTAGAAGCTTTTCTTGGAAGCATGGCATCAACCACTTCGTCGCCTAAAGGCAACTCGTCATCAGCTCTCGGCCTTAAGATCCCGGATTTACCTAAGATCTCAGCCTACCACCTTAAACTTGGACAACCAACGCCAAGCTGGCCTAGCCTTCTCCGTCCCTCCATCGCAATAACTAGAAGTACAGGAATATTAACCTGTTTTCCATCGACTACGCTTTTCAGCCTCGCCTTAGGGACCGACTAACCCTGCGTCGATTAACGTTGCGCAGGAAACCTTGGTCTTTCGGCGTGGGAGTTTTTCACTCCCATTGTCGTTACTCATGTCAGCATTCGCACTTCTGATACCTCCAGCAAGCTTCTCAACTCACCTTCACAGGCTTACAGAACGCTCCTCTACCGCGTCACCTAAGTGACACCCGTAGCTTCGGTGCATGGTTTGAGCCCCGTTACATCTTCCGCGCAGGCCGACTCGACTAGTGAGCTATTACGCTTTCTTTAAAGGGTGGCTGCTTCTAAGCCAACCTCCTAGCTGTCTAAGCCTTCCCACATCGTTTCCCACTTAACCATGACTTTGGGACCTTAGCTGACGGTCTGGGTTGTTTCCCTTTTCACGACGGACGTTAGCACCCGCCGTGTGTCTCCCATGCTCGGCACTTGTAGGTATTCGGAGTTTGCATCGGTTTGGTAAGTCGGGATGACCCCCTAGCCGAAACAGTGCTCTACCCCCTACAGTGATACATGAGGCGCTACCTAAATAGCTTTCGAGGAGAACCAGCTATCTCCGAGCTTGATTAGCCTTTCACTCCGATCCACAGGTCATCCGCTAACTTTTCAACGGTAGTCGGTTCGGTCCTCCAGTCAGTGTTACCTAACCTTCAACCTGCCCATGGATAGATCGCCCGGTTTCGGGTCTATACCCAGCGACTAAACGCGCTATTAACACTCGCTTTCGCTACGCCTCCCCTATTCGGTTAAGCTCGCCACTGAATATAAGTCGCTGACCCATTATACAAAAGGTACGCAGTCACCTAACAA
>NZ_JBNPJT010000110.1:0-215 GCF_050312595.1 Pseudomonas sp. UM16
TCGTAGTTGCCGCCTTTCACTTCGGTCACAGTCGCAGTGACTTTAGAGCCGTCGAGGTAAGCGTCTTCGCCGTTGGTGTTCGGCACATCTAACTTGCCGTAACCGTCCTTGTCGACGCTGACGGTGTAGTCCTTGCCGCCGACGTTAACGGTCAGGGTGGTCGTACCCTGTGGCGGATTGCTCATCTGGAAGTGGAAGGTGACATTCGCGTCGCC
>NZ_JBNPJT010000111.1:0-212 GCF_050312595.1 Pseudomonas sp. UM16
CTCGATGAACTTGCGCCGCACATGCACCATGCACGCCAAGCGCTCGACACCGGGCTGCAACGCCAACGCGTTGTAACCGGCGTAATCGTCAGTCATCACGTAGCCGCGATAGCCCTCCAGCAGGCGCAACGCTATCTCCTGCGCGCGGCTGGTGGTGTAGTCGAACAACACAACTTGCCGTTCGGGCGGCCCACTGGCCTGCACCCACATCC
>NZ_JBNPJT010000112.1:0-209 GCF_050312595.1 Pseudomonas sp. UM16
AAGAATCTTGGCGATGGCAGTAGCCCGAGTGGATCGGCGCTGACCCAAAGCGGCAGCTTCACCGTGCATGCACCGGACGGCCTGAAGACCCTGACCATTGAGGGCGTCACGGTGATCAGCAATGGCACGGGCAGCTTCCCGCAGTCAGGCACAACTGCGCTGGGCAACACCCTGACCATCACTGGCTACAACCCAGCCACGGGCGTGGT
>NZ_JBNPJT010000113.1:0-206 GCF_050312595.1 Pseudomonas sp. UM16
GCGATGCATCGTTTCACTGCTGAGTTCGGGATGGGATCAGGTGGTTCCAATGCTCTATGGTCGTCAAGAAATTCTGTGTGCCGGTCCGTCTGTTGCGACGTGCCAGCGAATTCTTGATGCTTCTACTCTAAAGACAAAACCCCTACCTGCAGATGCAGATAGGGGTTTCGGAATTTAATCTTGACGATGACCTACTCTCACATGGG
>NZ_JBNPJT010000114.1:0-203 GCF_050312595.1 Pseudomonas sp. UM16
GTGGTGGTGTCGGTGGTGTCTTTGACTTCAACGGTGATATTGGCATCGGTGAGGTCAGTTTTTTCGAAGTTGCCGCCTATCACCTCGGTCACAGTCGCGGTGACTTTAGAGCCGTCGAGGTAAGCATCTTCGCCGTTGGTATTCGGAACCGACAGGGTGCCCTTGCCGCTGGCATCGATGTTTACGGTGTGGTTCTGGCCACC
>NZ_JBNPJT010000115.1:0-203 GCF_050312595.1 Pseudomonas sp. UM16
TGGCTCACCGACGAATGTTGCGTCGCCGCCGCCGTCACGCTTTCCCAAGGGACAATCCAGTACTCGCCATCTGCTTGTGGTACACACACCTCGCGGCGTTGTCGGTTGAAACGTACGGGGAGTGGCACTTCGCGGAACAGGCCCTGGATTACAAAGCAGATAGGGAGGCCTGTAATACAAGCCCCCAATATCAGTGCGTCAGG
>NZ_JBNPJT010000116.1:0-201 GCF_050312595.1 Pseudomonas sp. UM16
CCATTAATCTGTACTGAGCGGCACGTTAACTTTCGCCTTAATAAAAGGCACACCCGGGGACAAAAAAGGCCTGATAAGTTCCGCCACTTTTTCCTTTTGCTTTCGCTTGCAAAAAATATTTAGGCTCCAATTAGTTACAAAGTCATCCCCCTCTAGGATGACGCTGTACTTCAAATCAACGACTTCTCGATTGGTAGCAAT